>JBCBHI010000754.1:0-3184 GCA_038525885.1 Bacteroidota bacterium | reverse complement strand
CAGCGCTCTATCTTCCTGTACGGTTTGGGGGCCTCCAAAACCTTATGGGATCAGTATGAGCTATACGCCAATGCTACGGCGAATTACCGCGCCATCAATTTCACGGATGTGCGCATCCAAACCAACACGCAGCTGGTAGATACGCTGATCCAGGACGAAAGCGGCTACAGCTTTGATTTGGGCATTCGCCGTCTGCAGTACAGCCCTTTCTTTATCGAAGCCACCGCATTTTATCTATTGTACAATGACCGGATAGGGGAGGTGATTGATGATGGCCTGCGGATACGTACCAACATTGGTTCTGCCCATATTTTTGGGTTGGAGGTGTTTGCCGAGTTGGATGTGCTAAGGGCCCTGGACCGGGAGAGCGATCATAAGCTGAGCGTATTTGTGAATGGCTCCGTGAACCGGGGAGTTTACACCCGCATCAACCCCAGAGCTCTGGCCGGGGTTCGGGTGGGTAACCGGTTAGAAGACTTGCCAGAATACAACGTGAAAACGGGTATCACTTACGGCTACAACAAGTTGAGGGCCTCGCTACAAGGTACCTTTGTGGGCCGGCAGTTTTCTGATGCGGCCAATACGATTACTCCCTTCAAGGGAGTGTTTGGGGTGATTCCAGCCTACCAGGTATTGGACCTTTCGGCCAGCTACAAAATCTCTAATACCATCGCCCTGGAGGGGAGCGTCAACAACCTGCTAGATCAGCTCTATTTCACCCGCCGTGCCGTGGCCTATCCCGGTCCCGGCATCATCCCAGCACTACGCCGTACCTGGAATCTCACGTTGGTGGTGAAGCTTTGATTTGAACTGACTCCACAGCCACCCCGATCCTAGCGGACGGTTTAAACCGTCCACTAGGATCGGGGTGGGGGCCTGCTGCTTACAACCCTGGCAGGGTCCCAAGCTTAGTTAAATGCTGCCATAACCTCACCTAAACTACCCAGGTTCGGAGAATCATGGGTGACCCCAGGGTTTATCCGCCCCATAGGTGATTTCAGATGGTATGGGACTGCCCAGGTCAGCATCACCCACGCGAGATCTCCTTGACTGCTCAATATCCATCACCCCAATGCCTTCCTGATTTTTTCAGCGTGTAGGGCAAGCTTTGCCCGGCTTTGTTTTCGTCTCAGGCGCAACAAGTCATAGATTCCCGGAAAGCTAGCGATAATACGGTCTGCGAATGATCTACAACCGAGCACATGGAAGTGGCAGTGTAGGATGGACTGGCCCGCCTCAGGGTTCACGGCCGTCCAAACCCTAACGCCCTTGCATCCATAGGCGTTTTGCAGGGCTTCAGCCACCCGTTGCATCGTATGGATTGCCGCTTGGGATTCTTGCTCATCGAGTTCCAGCAGGTTTTCCCGGTGTTTTTTAGGAATGATGAGGCATATCGCTCCTACACTGGTTCGGCGATAGGGGTCCAGTAAGACTAAGTAGTGTTCGGTTTCCCAAACCACCTCTTCATTCTCCCTATCTCCATGGATGATTTCACAAAAGCGGCAGTTTTCTTTCATAAATAGGATGGGTCGCGCCTACTTCTACTAAAGGAAGGTTATTTACCCCAATAAAATCAATTCCTCTTTTTGATCTTAGGATCGAGGCTGCTCATAGTAAGCGATTCCGTGGAAAACATTATTCTTCCTAACCCTACTTTGTTAGGTCTGGCGATGGGATGCTTGGGGTCCTGTAGAGGGGCGTTTCATGAAACGCCCCCCTACAGGACCCTGGCCAAATGGGGTTCCATCCAAAAAGACGATCTTTTATGATCACCAACCCAAATTATACAATTCCTTGTTCTAGCTCATGGATATTGGGTCGCTCTTTTTTGCTTCTATTGCCCTCTTGGGTTGACGAAGCGCGACCGGTTTTCTTGATTCTCGTCGCCCCCCGGATGAATCCGAGGGCTACATTATGCTGTCACTTACGCGACTGAAAAGTGTATGCGGAGGCTCACTCCATAGGTCAGCCGCCTGATTTCCGTTCACCACTTTAGTCATCCTGACGAAGGAAGGACCTCGGTAGTGCATGCTAATCCAATTGCCTTTGGAGAAATATAGCGTGCAATAATTGTGGTTGGTCTTCGCGCTACATTGACCAATCATAGACTAAGCTGCGTTCAGGATACTCCGTGCCTACAGCATGGAGAAGGCAGACCTTCTATCACACCGGCTTAAAAGCCGATACTCTGCTTTCACCGAGTATGCCTCGCCCTTGTTGGTGTTTTAGCGACATAGGAGCGACACCAACAAGCTGCTCACAAAGCCCGCTCGGCCGCATTTCCAAATTGCGGTCGACATCAACTCTATTCGCCCTGGTTGCTGTTCGGGATTCCGATGTTTGAGGTCTCAGGTAATGTAAGATTGCCCAAGTCAGCATTACTCACGCGAGCTTCCATATATATCAATGCCTTACACCCCGTTCTAGCCCATAGGCATTGAGTCGCTCTTTCTAGCTTCTTATTCCCTCTTGGGTTGATGAAGCGCGACCGGTTTTCTTGTTTACTGTCGCCCCCCGTATGAATCCGGGGGCTACATTTTGTCGTCGCTACTGTGACTTACTGGTTGGGCTAGCGTGATTGATTATAACGGCCTGAACTGCACTAGGTAAACAGGCTTACCCCAAATTGGGGATGCAATAAAACCGATAGAGGTGATTTGTCGGTGACGCTTGCTTAATCACCAACAAAGGCAGGGATCTCAGGATTGCGACATCTAATAGGTAAACCAATCCAAATCCAGAAATTCGAAATTATCGGAGCTTCCGGCTGGCAAAGCCTATATTTAACCCTAGCCTATGTCCAAAGATTAATGCAAAGCCAAGACCTTACTGTTACCTGTGCCGACGGTATCCCGCTAATGGCCACGCTGTATCCTGCCCAAGCGCCCAAAGGGGCCGTGATGATTGCCCCGGCTACGGGGATTCTTCGGCGGTTCTACGGTTCTTTTGCCAGTCACCTGGCAGAGCAAGGGTTTACTGCCATTACCTTTGACAACCGAGGGATTGGTGACTCGGGTGGGGGTAGGGGACTCAACCAGGTAAAGGCTGACCTCATCAACTGGGGCAGGCAGGACATGCCGGCGGTACTAAGGGCACTGCAAGCCGCAGCCCCGGATACCCGCTACCACTTGGTGGGCCACAGTGCAGGTGGGCAATTGCTAGGCCTGATGGACAATGGCTCGGA
>JBCBHI010000753.1:0-3187 GCA_038525885.1 Bacteroidota bacterium | reverse complement strand
CACATCCAGATTGGGAGGCGAGACTGGCACACTGGGAGAGCCAAGATCAGAGGAGGTTCCTGCAAGTATCTGCTGGTGTCGATTTTTACAGCAACGACTATTTAGGGCTTGCCCAATCAGAGGAGTTGAGGACTCGGATAAGAGAAGCCGAGGAAGAATTTGCCCTGCCCGCACACGGCGCTACTGGCTCCAGACTTCTAAGCGGGCAATCCACCCTGGCAGAAGAGGTAGAAGCAGAACTAGCCCGATGGCTACAAGCGGACGCCGCTCTGTTTTTTAATAGCGGGTACACCGCTAACCTGGCCGTATTATCTACACTCCCCCAGAAGGGAGATACCATCCTGTATGACCAGTATGCCCATGCCTGTTTGAAGGATGGTGCTCGGCTTAGCCTAGCGCAACGCTTCTCTTTTCGGCACAACGACCTGGCCGATCTGCGTAAAAAGCTAGCCAAGGCCACGGGTACGGTGTACGTGGTGGTGGAGTCCGTTTATAGTATGGACGGAGACCAGGCACCATTACTTGCCTTGGCAGACCTATGCGATGAGGTGGGGGCAGTGTTGATGGTGGATGAAGCCCATAGTACAGGCTTGTGGGGACACCAAGGCAGTGGATTGTGTGTAGAGTTAGGCTTGACAGACCGGGTGCCGGTTCGTATTCATACCTTTGGCAAAGCCATGGGTACCCACGGGGCAGCGGTTGCAGGGCATCCCGTCTTGCGCGAGGTGCTGATCAACTCTGCCCGGTCTTTTATCTATACCACGGCACCGCCACCACAGCAGTGGGTGGCCGTGCGCGAAGCCGTCCGGTTTTTAGCAAAGCATCATCCTTCCCTGTTTCAGAGGCTCCAAAACGTAATTCTACACTTTCAGGAATCCATCAGCCTCGTGGATTTAGGAGAGGGGCCAGCGATGCTTGACTCCCAGAGCCCTATTCAGGGACTGATTGTGCCGGGAAACGAAGCTTGCAGGGCCATGGCTCAGAAGTTGCAAGCCGCTGGTTTTGCTGTAAGACCCATACTGAGTCCCACCGTACCCAAGGGTAGCGAACGCGTTCGCATTTGCCTACACAGCTATAATACCGAAGATGAACTGGACCGTTTTGCGGAGGCCCTTTCTAGCGGGAAGTAAAAGAAGGGACGAAGTACGAGGTATAAACTTGAGATATGAGACGACAGACGTGAGACGACAGAGAATTGTTCGGGTTAGCATTAACCCATCGACTCATTTGCTCATTGGTTCATCATCCCATACCCGCATTGTCTAATTGCCAAATTAGCACATTAACTCATCAGCTCATCGTCTCTTTCCATTGCCACATTATCGCATTAGCACATTATCAAGTTCTGAAAATGTGAGTGAGGGATAATGGAGGTTGGTTTTTGTCCTTACCTTTGCGCGCCTATGAATAGCCGCTACTTTGTGACTGCTATCGGCACCGATAGTGGTAAAACCTTGATTAGTGCCATCCTTACCCAAGCCGTAGAAGGCGATTACTGGAAACCGATTCAGGCAGGTTTGCCTAGGGATACCGACACGGTGCAGAACCTATTGGTGGGTGAAGAAACCAACTGCTTCGAGGAGGCTTATTTGCTGCATACCCCTTGTTCTCCCCATGAGGCAGCCGCCATTGATGGGATCACCATTCGTATACCTGAGGTAAAGGCTCCGGAAACAGACCGTACCCTGGTAGTGGAGGGTGCCGGAGGCATGCTGGTGCCCCTCAATGATGAGGATATGGTCATTGATTTGGCCGCACACCTCAACTGCGAAGTCATTCTGGTGAGCAATCTTTATTTGGGCTCTATAAATCATACCTTGCTTACCGTGAGCGAGTTGAAACGACGAGGTTTGCCCGTAAAGGGCATTATTTTCAATGGCCCATCCAATCCCGAATCGGAACGAATCATACTGCACCACGCCGGATGGCCCTGCTTGCTACGCATACCGCAATTAGAGGAAGTTACCCCGACTGTGGTACTACAATACGCTGATATCTTAAGAGAAAAACTAAACGCATGAGTACTTCCTGGTCAAAACGTGACGAAGCCGCCATTTGGCATCCTTTCACTCCGCTGGTGGGCTTAGACCCCGCCCTGGCGGTGACCAAAGGAGAGGGCGTTTATTTGCATACAGAAGACGGCCGTAAAATCATCGATGCCATCAGCAGTTGGTGGGTCAACTTGCATGGCCATAGCCATCCCAAAATTGCCGAGGCTATTGCTGAACAAGCGCGAACCCTGGAGCACGTCATCTTTGCAGGCTTCACCCATCCTCCTGCGGTGGAGTTAGCGGAGCGATTGCTAGGCCATTTGCCTGATAACCAATCGCGGATCTTCTACTCGGACAACGGCTCTACGGCCGTGGAGGTGGCCTTAAAGATGGCCATGCAGTTTTGGTACAACCAAGGAAAGGAGAAGCCCACCATTGTCGCCCTGGACGGCTCCTACCACGGTGATACCTTCGGGAGCATGTCCGTAGGGGACCGGAGCCCTTTCAGCGCTCCGTTTGATCAGTATTTGTTTGAGGTAGAGTTTCTTGATTTTCCTTTACGCGAGAAAGAGGAGGAGGTCCTGGAACGTTTCACCACCCTCTGTAAATCAGGCAGGGTAGGGGCTTTCATCTTCGAACCTCTCATACAGGGGGCCTCCGGCATGCGGATGTACCGGGCCAAACTGCTGGATGCTCTCATTGAGGTAGCCCATGCCCATGAGGTGATTTGTATTGCCGATGAAGTAATGACTGGTTTTGCCCGTACAGGCCGCTTTTTTGCCAGTGACTACCTTACCCAAAAGCCGGATATTTTTTGCCTCAGCAAAGGCCTTACCGGGGGCGTGCTGCCTATGGGAGTTACCAGCTGTACAGAGGAAATCATGGATGCCTACCGGTCTGAGGATCTGCTGAAGACCTTTTTCCATGGCCATTCCTTTACCGCCAACCCCATGGCTTGTGTAGCCGCACTAGCCAGTATGGACCTCTTGGAAGATGAGGCCTGTACCCAACAGCGGAAGCAAATTGCAGCCTCGCATACGCTCTTTATGGAGCGGCTGCAAGATCACCCCAAGGTGGGCAATCTGCGTACCTCTGGGACCATTGTGGCTTTTGACTATGTGGCCAAGCCAGGAGAGACTAATTACTTCAACGAAGCCCGTCATCGGTTGTATCCTTTCTTTATCGAACAAGGCGTA
>JBCBHI010000752.1:0-3190 GCA_038525885.1 Bacteroidota bacterium | reverse complement strand
CAGAGAAAAAGGAGTAGGCACAAAGGTCTCAAAGTATTTTATTAAAAACCTTTGTGGACTCTGTGTCCCCAGATCTCTTGCATGATCCCGAAATGTTGAGTGTTGAATTTTAAATGGCCTGTCTTTCGATCCAGCTTAGATTGATTCACCTCCATTGCCATTTTACCACAGAGACCTGAATTCGGGTTAAGCGACATAATTAGAACTTTAGTATTCGGCCAGTAATGATTTCTGCGTAAGCCATAGAGGCTTTGTTTGAGCCCGAAATGGCCACCCGCCAGGGTGCTTGGCGTCAGCCGGCGAGTGCCGAAAGCGGATTGCCGCCCAGCGCGACCCAAGCCCAAAGCCCGCAATAGCGGGCGACGGCGTGGGATACGCCCAAATCTTATCCAGAATTCAGGTTGGTAGGTGTTGTTCGGGCGCCTCCGTAGCAAGGCCCCACCTACACGTTGTCGGCGGCCGGCGTTCCGGTGACGGGCTCGTCGGCCTGGGGGGCACCCCGCTTAAACACCGACAACGGCGAGGTATGGACCAAGGCCTCAAAGTATTTTATTAAAAATCTTAGTGGACTCTGAGTCTTCTTTGCGCCCTTTGTGTTCCCTTTTTTACCACCTCACAGAAGTGGTAGCCCCCAGCCCCCTTGTATGGCCCTTTGAATTCCGCAAGGGAAACTCTACCCCAAGGTATGAACCCAAAAACCCGGACAGAGAGCTCTGACCGGGTGTAAACTTTGGACGATGGAGAATTTACTTCTGCTTCCGGATGATGATATCTCCGTGAAAGGATTTGAAGATAAACTCTGGTCCTCCGCCATTGATTTTACCATAGGTCCAGTCCTCCATCTTTATTTGGGTAGTACCCCCGTTGGCAGTTCGCTCTACCCTAGGGGAGGATGGCATAGCCTCGAAGGGGAAGTCCGTGAATACTTCGCCCCGTTGGGTCTGAAGCTTCATGTTGAAGGCCGCAGAGGGCGGAAAGGTAAGGTCTATCTCCCCGTTTAGGGTATTGAACGCCATGGGCTCATCCTTATCGATATCATCAAAGGAAACCACGATGTCGCCATTGACGGTGTTGGCAATCAGGCTGCCGGAGATATCCTTGAGCTCAAGCCTACCATTGATGTTACTAATCTCGTGCTGCCCGTTGATTCCTTCCACGGATATGGTACCCTGGTTCACCGTCTTCAAGGTGAGATTGAAATTGCGAGGCACTTTGATATCATAATCGATAGAGCGGTTCCAGGTTTCGTTATTTACCGTAATCACGTTGTCATTTTGGTTGACGGTGATTTTAATACTCTGGCCCGTGCTAATTCGGGTCATACCCGCCCGGCTAGCCCTTTCGTCTTCATCATGGTCCTCATCATGATCCCAATCATGGTCATGATCATCTTCACAGTCACAATAATCGTCGTCATCCGAATCCTCCGACTTGCTGGGGGTGATGATCACCTCTTTACCTTGGTGAGGTACCACCCGAATGCTGCCGCTCATGATTTCCATTTTCAAGGTGCCGGGCTGGTTAGGATTATCCAGGGTAACCACCAAGTCCTCTCCCAAGCTTCCTTGAGCACAGGCTACGGAGCTACTCAGGAGCAATATCAGGCCCATCAGGGCAAATAGTTTCTGAATTGTATGTTGATGCTTTTTCATTGCCTTTATCGTTTGCGAATGTATGTGTTGCCGTTGAAGTTGTTAAAGCTAATGGTAGGCCCACCTCGGCCCACCTGAATGGAAGTCAGGGACTCCAAACGGTACGTGGTGGCATTGCCATGCTCCTCATTGCTAGTCATCTTTACCGGCAACAGCTCATAGTCAAAGTCAGTGTAGAAGTTCCCATTGAAGGACTCAAAGGTCATGGCTGCCGCAAGGGAAGAGGGATAGGTTACGTTAATGGTTCCATTGATGGTATGGAAATCCACCGGATCGTCAGGTACCGTGGTGTAAATGGCATCGATATCCCCGTTGATGGTATGGGCCTTGCCCCCAGTACCTCCAATATTTTCCAGGGCCACATCGCCATTGATGTTATAGGCATACACGTTGGCCTGGATGTTCTTCACTAGCACATCGCCTAGCTGGATGGTACCCACATCTACCGATAAGGTCCGGGGAACCTTAAGCGTGAAATCATACTGAAACTCTGGGTTGGGGTGTTCTCCCTGGTCCCACTGGTATCCATTTTGTGGTTTCCGAGGGTTAAAGTTGAGCCACTCGGCATCCAGATAGAGCACGATATCCTTGCCTTCGGTATACTCACCCAGGCTTATCTCCCTTTGGGCTTCTTCGTCAGCTGATACTTTTACTACCAGCTGCACCTCCGTACCGTTGTAGCCTTCTACCTCCACTGATCCGTTGATGTTGCGCAGATACAGGGTAGCCTCGGGCTTGGGAGTGTACGCCCTCCTGATAGTTTCTGTGGCCTTTTGGGCCTGCAGAAGTTGGGGGACCAGGCATAGGCCGATGCCCAGCACCCCAAGCGTTACAGATTTTAGATCCATGTTATATGAGTTTTGAGATTGTTTCTTGTACTACCTCCTGCACCGTGGTATCCAAGGCAGGGTTTTCCAGCAGTTCTTCAAAGGCAGGTACTGCCTGGGCATCGCCTAGTTTGAGCATCACCTCTGCGAGGGCTATTTGCACCAAGGGGGAGTCTTGCTTAGCGATAGACTCGATGAGCCCCATGCGGGCGGTAGGGTGCTCAGCGTACTGAGCCAGGGCTTCTACGGCCACCAGCCGCACGTTTACATTATTGTCCGTATGCAAGGTCTGCACCAGGGCATCAATCACCTTCTCGTCCGCGGTAGGCAATGCTTGGGTCATACTGACTGCCCGCATCCGGTCTTGCGCCCTGGGCTGCTCTAGCAGCGTAAGCATCATCATCTCACGCATGTCTTGCACCTCCTGAGTGAGGGCCACCATCTCTGAGGCATCCTCTGATGGGCCTAACACGCGCCCGAGGCCAAACCCTACTACCAGTAGGAGCGCACCTATGGCCCAGCGGGGTACTACCCAGGTACCCAGCAGGCTCTGCAATCTCTCATTGAGAGATGCTCTATTCTGCTGCTTACCCGCATACTCCGCCAGCATAGCTTCAAACCCGGAGTCCATCTGGGTAGTGGGTTCTGGTATGGGCTCGGCATGCGCCATCAAGTCCCAGGTAGACTTCACCTCTTCCCAGGCAGCAGCTA
>JBCBHI010000751.1:0-3194 GCA_038525885.1 Bacteroidota bacterium | reverse complement strand
GATACCAACATCGTTTCTATTGCACAAGAGCAAGGCCTGTACAATGAACGTCGTACTTACGGACCCTTCGAATTTCAACTGGTGACCGGGCGTGTGATTACAGGATGGCACTTAGGGTTGGAAGGCCTGCCTGTGGGTACTAAGGCTACGCTCCTCATTCCTTCTTCGCTAGGCTATGGCGTTCGAGGAAACGGTGCTAGCATTCCCCCGAACTCGCCTTTACGTTTTGATGTAGAAATATTGAGTGCTACGGCTCCGTTCTAATTTCCGTATGAAAGCACTATTAGGGACTATAGGGGCCTGGCTATGCCTGGTCCCTTTTGTTTGGGCACAAACCCCAGAGACGATAGATGTGCTCAAGGCTGGCACCGGACCACAAATAGAAAGTGACCAGATGCTATTTGGGTCCATGATTTTCCTGATTACCCAATCAGATTCAGTTTTGTATGATTCGCGCCAGCAGCCCGGTACTCCCACACAACTATATTATCTGGACTCGGTAGCCACGCCCAATTCCTTCATGGAAGCCCTGGGCTACCTGCATATAGGAGACAGTTGCCGCATTACCGTGACCGCCGATAAGTTTTTCGGTGAATATGCCCAACGCCCTATTCCTCCTACTATGACAGCCGCTACCCAACTGAGCTTTGTGATTGGGGTAGATAGTGCAATATCTCGGGAGGCACTCATTCAAAGGCAGCTAACCCAACAGTTGGTAAGTGTTGCGGCTCAGTTTGAAAGCAAAATGACTAGCCCGACCATTACGGCGCAAGTGGAAGCAGAAAATGATACCATTGAAGCCTATTTGTTAGCCAAAGGTCTTACCGTCGCTACAACCAAATACGGGGTAAGGGTAGTCATAACTGAAGAAGGATCTGGTGAGCCTTCACAGAATGGAGATTTCCTGTCTATGCGCTATGCGGGGCAGTTGTTGGACGGCAATTATTTCGATACCAACGATGAAACCCTGGCCCGGGAACAGGGAATGTATCGTTCCGGTCGCCCATATCAGCCATTTGAATTTCAGTTGCTACTGGGGAGTGTTATTTCCGGTTGGCATGTAGGGTTGGAAGGGCTACCCGTGGGCACCAAAGCCATTTTGTTGATTCCTTCACCGCTCGCATACGGCGAGAGAGGTTCACCACCCATTATTCCGGCATCGGCACCTTTACGGTTCGATGTGGAGATATTAGGCATTCGGAAACCGTTTTGATAAACGATATGAAACATGTACGATGGATAGCGGCCCTGGTGGGCGCCCTGGCAGTGTTAAGTGTAGCTTGTGATACTACCGACCCCAATACTGATCCCGATGATAATACGGGAGGGCTTACCTATCAGCAGCGCCTCACCCGTGACGTAGACTCACTCAAAGTATGGATTGATGAGCGACTAGATTCCCTGCGGGAGGTGCATAATAATCCCATGCTAGACTATGAGGAGGACACTACCGGGCTCCTGTATATGATTTACGAAGAGGGTACAGGTGGCTTTGCTGAAGATGGAGACATCGCCTATACCTACTACCGTGGCAGTCTTATGGACGGCGTCGTCTTTGATCAAAACTTATCTGGCCTCCCTTTCAACTTCACCGTAGGTTCTTCCAGTGGAGTGATTGAAGGTTGGGATATTGGGATTACCAAGTTCAAAACCGGAACCAAAGGGTACCTATTCATCCCTTCTCCGCTTGCCTATGGCACACGGTCGCTGACAGGTATTCCGGCTAATTCCAATCTGATCTTTAATATGGAATTGGTGGAGCTTCGATAGTCAAAACTCCCTCCTTGATATAGCCCTGTAGGATGATCCCTTCAGGGCTTTTTTGTGATGATACGGTAATGAATTTTGATTTGAGGAGAGCGATCACTCATACAACTTGTGCCTGGAAACCCTAAATGAATCAGATCCCTAGAGATTCCTATCTCAAAATTCAACAAGGAGAACCATGCGTAAACACTAAAGTAGAAAAGAGTTCTATTAAAAATCTTTGTGGACTCCGAGTATTCTTTGGGCTCTCTGTGTTCCCCATTTTAGACTTTCTAACGTAAGGAGGCTCCAAATTTACTAGAGTCGGGAATCGGTCAACTAGTGGCGGCGTCTTCTCCTTCGTTTTTGGCCTTTAGGCTTTTAGCAAAATCGTATCGGTCAAAGTGTTTGCCCTCTTCTACTAGCCGGTTGATATGGAAAACCACCTCAGAAAACTCCTCTACACTTTCCTTTAAGTGTACGTACATGGGGTCATCTTCCTCTATTTTCTGTGAAAGCTCCATCAGATAGATCAACCCTTGGACCCGGCTTAGTGGAGCCCGTAATAGGTTGCCATTAATGAAGGCGTATTCCGCCAGCTGATGGTTCTGTACCTCCAGTTCTTGGGTACGTTTTTGCACCATAAACTCCAGCTTCTCGTTGATCTGCTCTACTTCCTCCTGGTGTTGCCGCAGTTCGTCAAGCTGCTCCTCTATAAGGGCTCTTTGTTCTACCAACTCCTCATTTTGGGTGGCTATCTTTTCTTTCTGCTCCTGCACCTCCTTCACTTTTTGCTCCAGCCCAGATTCAAACCGTTGGTTGTTCCTATTCAAATAGAAAAAGGCAGCGTTTACCAGTAAGAAATAAAACAAGGTAGTCCCTTTGTACAAATAGTAATTCTCCTGTAGGGCAGGAAAAGCATCCAGTCCACCAGGAGTCTGAGAGAAGATAACCCAATCCGTACTGGCCCAAACGAACAGGCAAAAGATAATCGCCGTCCAAAATGCCCGGGCCTCCTTCTTTTGGTCTAGAAGTAAGTGAGGTAATGCCGGATGGACAATGGACATTATGGGGAGCCAATAGATATCAAAGGGCAGGAAGTTACCCTGTAACAATGGGCCAAAAATAATGAGCGAGGGAATAGCTACGGTGAGAAGAATTTTTGCCCCTTGAATGTACCCTCCCCGTGCCAGAAGTAGGCCGACTATACCTACGGCAATGGATACCAAATTTCTAGAGAAAAGCAGCCACTGAATTTCTTGGGTTTGGGAGTTCCAATAGGTAGGTACATTGATTACCCCGGTGACCCCCAGCAGAATGAAAAAGAGTACCATACGGTTGGTGAGCACCCAGCGCCGCTCATCACGCGAGGAGCCAGCACGGGACCAACCTAAATACGAAATGGTATGCCACCATGTCTTTAGCACCACCCAGTCAGTTGATATTTA
>JBCBHI010000750.1:0-3196 GCA_038525885.1 Bacteroidota bacterium | reverse complement strand
CTCACAAGGGTGTCTTTTTTAGACACCCTTGTGAGGTGCCTTAATTGTGAACCTGGGAGGAGTCGAACCCCCAACCTTCTGATCCGTAGTCAGACGCTCTATCCAATTGAGCTACAGGTCCATAAGAGTGTATTTGCCAAACAAGTATCCAATTGAGCTACAGGTCCAGCGTTATATCGATTTTGGTGCCTCTTGCGGATTTTTCTACAAAAGGCTCCAACTGTTTTTCAGGTTATTTGGTCTGTTAACCAGACTTGAGTTTGACCGTTTGTCAACCCTCGTTCCCGTAAGGGATTGCAAAGGTAACAAACGGGATTTAATTCCAAAAAAAAGTCCAGAGTTTTTCTTGCTGAAAAAGTAGTATCTTTGCCCCGTTTTTATGCTAAACGCATTGTCTTTCATGAGTTTTCGGAAATCGCTCCTCTTGCTGCTGGGTTTTGCTGGTAGCCTATCTTTTCTCACCCCCGCTTCTGCCCAAGAGCTTAACGAAGTCCCCGGTCATTTAATGATCGACTTCGGGCTGGACTTCCTGCAAGGCAACCCCGACCAGGTAGACGTAAATCCCTGGCGTTCGCCCTACTGGAGTGTTTCCTATCTCTACCCCTTCCGCTTTAGCGAAGAGTCCCAATGGTCCGTCAACGTAGGCCTGGGCTTCTCCCAGTCGTACTATGGTTTTCAGGATGGTGTTTTACCCCTGTACGATACGGCCAGTATCAATCCTACCAATGCCCTGATTTTCGACACCGTAGGTAATATTCTGCCTGCCAATGATGTTACGGTATCTCAGATCGCTGGCTCTTACCTCAACTTGCCCGTGGAGGTACGTTGGGAATTGAGCCCCGGCTACACTCGTAGCAACGCGTTTATTGCCGTAGGCGGTAGCGTAGGGTATCGGGTAGGAGCCCTCAGCCGGGTTCGCTATTCTGAAGGTTTGGGTTCCGATGCCGAAACCAAGACCCTGATCCGTCGCGAATCCTTCGAGCTCAATCAGCTGCGCTACGGCGCCCATGTGCGGTTAGGGATCAACTTCTTCAATGTCTGGGGCCGCTATGAAGTGTCCCCCCTCTGGACACCCAACGATGGCCCCGCAGGTGGTGCCTGGACGGTCGGTGTCTCCCTAGACCTGTTCTAGAGCCCACCCAGAGCATAAAAAAACAGCCGGATCTTCTCAGCGAGGATCCGGCTGTTTTGTTTTGGGGCTGAGGTACTGACTGCCCAGTCCCCTTCCAAAACTCGGGCAGTAGGCAGAGAAAATGTGATCCTCTAGTCCGCAGAATCAACCAAGCGAATAAGTTTTAACAAAAACTCTGTTCCCTCCGTGTCTACTCCGCGCCCTCTGTGTTCCCCATTTTCTAAAACCTTGTATATCAAGTCCCCTTATCCTGCGTGATTTCCGTTGCCATTCTCGGCAGCCTCACTGGCTAGCCGTTCGCTTAGGCCGTCGCAGAACTCAATCATGCTTTCCACCTCCGGGTTACTTGCCAGCCTCAAGAAGCGGAACACCAGTACCTGAGAACCCTTGCACTCCAGGTGGTAGATATCGCTCACCTCAAAGTACCCGATAAGCTCCGGGGTGAAAAACTCCCTCACCGCATCCTCATCTGGCCCTTGCAGCACAAATCGGTTGCTAAACTCCCGGAACCGTTCAAAATCAATATCGTCAGCCCCGGCAAACTGCAACAGCTTATCCAGGAAGCCCTCCTTGGCCATCACAAACTCAGGAATCTCAAACGGCAGTTGCAGCACCTGTATCGTAGTATAGTGTACCTCCTGCCCAGTCAGCGCCCCTTCATCAAAAGTTATGTCGGCTACCTCCCAGTGCACGCGGGTGTCCTTGTACTGCCCAAAAATCATGTTGCGCTTGTACTCAATAGGGCGGCGGGCAAAGAAATCGAACGAGCGCAGCGTAGAAGTATCCCACACAATACTGGGCTCGAAAGTCCAGTAGTTTTCCGCTGCCATCTGCTTCAGGCGTTGCTGTCGGCGGCTCAGGCGCGGCGGCCGTTTGGTTTCCAGCACGTGTAGCGCATAAGGGTGCGCGCTAGACGTCCGGTGAATCGCTAGCCCTGTCAGGTCAAACTCCCCGCCGTTCCGGTTATACGCCTCCGCATACTCGTGCATATACTCCAGCGTAGTATAGTCTATCAGCCGGGCATGGCTGAAGTCCACCACCACGTGTTTCTGCTGAGGTAGGCTTTTCATGCCCTTCACCATCCGCGATAGGTTCACAAAGTTGACCATCCCCTTCACCCGCACTACCAGGTTATTCTCGTCTTCCTCCAGAAACCGGATGTGCGGGTCCTGGATATACCGCCAGAAGGTCTTGAACGGTATCCCCGTCTTAGCCCAATGCAGCATGATGGTGGCTAGCACCCCGATGGCAATGCCGGGCAGTAGTCCCGTAAGCAGAATCGCCAACAGAGTAGCTACAAAGAGGGCTAGTTGCTCCCAGCCCTTACGTAGGTTATCCCGGAACACCTTGATGGAGGTAAGCTTGAAGCCCGAGAACACCAGGATAGTAGCCAGCGCAGCCAGTGGTATCCGCTGGATCAGGGCACCCAGGCCAAACACCATAATGAGCAAGAACACCCCGTGGTACCAGTTGGACCACCGCGTTTTCGCCCCGTGATTCACGTTGATGGAGCTACGCAATATCACCGTAATGATCGGCATACCCCCTATCAGGGCCGAAAGGATCGTCGAGATTCCCATGGCCGAGAGATCCCGGTTTAGATTCGTTTTCCGCTGCTGCGGGTCCAGTTTGTCCACCGCCTTGGTGCTTAGCAGGCCCTCTAAGGAAGCCACCAGAAACACCGAGAAGGCGACCATCCAAAACTGCACCGTGTCTATCTTCCCAAAATTGGGAAACGGAAGCCCCTGCCAAACCTTAGCCGGCAGATCGATCAGGAAATCAGGGCCTACGTTGATGTTAAAGCCAAACAGCCTCTCTGTATGTGGGTCGGCCACATTAAAGAAATACACCAGCCCCAGCCCTACTACCATCACCCACATGGGCGCCGGTATAAAATGGAACACTCGCCATCGACTTCGCGGGTGCAGGATCATCACTAGCAAAGAGATCACCGTGATCAACACCGCAATACCATTGGCGTGCAAGATTCCCTCCGGTATTTCCAGAATACCCTCCAGCGTACTATGGCTGTGAGCCTTCGTACCCAGCGCAGGATACACCTGC
>JBCBHI010000749.1:0-3200 GCA_038525885.1 Bacteroidota bacterium | reverse complement strand
GAACTCCACCAAGAAGTCCAGCTCAAGGCAAGTGATTTCAAACCCGTAGCGCATCCCGTCGTGCGATTGGTAGAGCAAAGCTCCCAAGGCTTCCAAGTCTCCCTTTTTCAGCGCCTGGGTGGCAAGGGTTACCCGCTCGTTTTCTTCGGCTATATACCGGGCCCTCCGGTAGAGTAGCTCCGGCAGGTCTGCTTGGTGGTCCTGTACTTGTTGCGGGGTTACGTCTCGCAAAGCCACCACGTCAGGGTAAAAGGTCTGCAATCGGGCTACGGCCTCCTCACATTCCCTGCGGCGGGTGTTGTACTCCGAATCGGCCAGATTGTGCGTTACCTGCGAGTCCACCATGACCAGTTGGTAGTCGCCCAAGTCCAGCGGAATAGCGGAATACCCAAGCGAGCGGCAGTCAATGCATATGGCTTGTTGGTGCTGACCAAACACACTGGCAAACTGATCCATTATGCCGCAGTTTACCCCCACAAACTCATTTTCTGCCCGCTGGGCATATTGGGCTATCTGGGTACGGTCCAGGCCGAGCGCAAAGATTTGGTCCAGGGCAAAGGCCGTAGCGCATTCCAGAGCAGCCGAGGAGGAGAGCCCGGCTCCTTGGGGAATGTCTCCGGCAAACACCACATCGAACCCTCCCAAATTATGGCCTTGCTTCAGCAGTTGGTCTACCACCCCCAGAATGTACTTGGCCCACTCTTGGGTTACCTCTTGGTAGGCCGATAGGCGGGTGTGCACTCGCGCATTCAGGTCCAGAGCATGCAGCCGGATTTCGTCGGTACCGTTGGGGCCCACCGCCATGCCTATTTCCCGGTCTATGGCTGCGGGCAGCACAAAACCGTCGTTGTAGTCCGTATGCTCCCCAATCAGGTTGATACGGCCCGGAGACCGGAATAGCCGGGGGCTGCTGGCGAACTCACCTTGGTAGGTGCTAAGAATAGGGCTATAGTCCATGCTTACCAGAATAGTGCGTACAGAAGGGCCAGAATCAGGACAATCCCCATAGCCAGGGCATTGAACAGTGGCTGGGTAGTGAAAGCCCCCGGAGCCAAGGTGATGGCTTTGGGGTCCGTGGCGCTCTTGGCGCGCAGCGAAATACCCACGATAAGGACGGAAAGCAGCAAGAAGACCACGCCCATTTGGTTGAGGAAAGGCATTTGGGGGAATATCAAGTCCACCGCAATGCTAAAGGGCACCGAGGCGATGGCCGTCCAGAAGGCACCCGTCGAGCTGGTTCGTTTCCAGAATAGCCCAAACATAAAGAGCACCACAATGCCCGGGCTCACGTAGCCCGTGTACTTCTGGATGAACTGGAATACCTGATCCGCTCCGCCCAGTAAGGGCTGGGCTACTAGCACCGCAATGACCATGGCCACAATGCCCACTATTCGCCCAATCGTGACCAGCCGGGTTTCGGAAGCCTTCTGATTGACCAGCGGCTGGTACAGGTCCATGGTGAAAAGGGTTGCCGTGCTGTTCATCATGGAGCTGAGCGATGAAAGTGCGGCGGCAATCAAGGCTGCAAAGGCCAGCCCCTTGATGCCTTCTGGCACCAGCGTGCTGAGCAGCCAGGGGTAGGCCTGATCATTCTTGGCAATGTCTGCTTCCAGCACAAAGGCGGCAATTCCCGGAATCACCACCACCAGCGGGATGATCAGCTTCAGGTACCCCGCAAAGGCTAGCCCCTTCTGTGCCGAGGCCAGGTCTTTGGCCGCAAAGGCCCGCTGGATGATGTACTGGTTGCACCCCCAGTAGCTTAGGTTGGCAATCCACATGCCGCCTATCAGCACCCAGATGCCTGGCAAATCCTGATACCCGGGGTGGTCCTTGCTAAAGATCATATCGAAGCGGTCCGGGGCTTTTTCCAGCAGCGTGCTAAAGCCCGCCAGTACTCCCTCTCCGTCGCCTACCGCATTCAGGGCCAGGTAGGTAGTCACCAACCCGCCCACTACCAGGAAGAAAACCTGCACCACGTCCGTCCAGGCTACGGCCTTCAGGCCGCCG
Organism: Bacteroidota bacterium; assembly: GCA_038525885.1. Lineage (GTDB taxonomy): Bacteria > Bacteroidota > Bacteroidia > Cytophagales > Cyclobacteriaceae > DMST01. The sequence goes on along the minus strand of JBCBHI010000749.1, from coordinate 1,193 downwards.
TAGATGGAATACCCTACCGCCACTACGGCCAGGCCCACCATGCTTTGGGTCAGGGACAAACCCAGCACCACGGACAAGGCCAGGGAGCTGAGGTACAACACCGAAGAAAGGTTGACCAGCGTATACAGGAATACCCAAAACACCGCCAGGATGGTCCGGATTCGGCTATCGTACCGGATCTCCAGGAACTGCGGTAGGGTGTAGATTTTCTTCTCAATGAATATGGGCAAGAAGTACTTGGCCACAATAATGAGGGTGATGGCGGCCATCCACTCGTAGGTGGCAATGCCTAGCCCAATGGCATAGCCTGAGCCCGACATGCCAATGAACTGCTCGGCCGAAATATTGGAGGCAATCAGGGAGGCCCCAATGGCCCACCAGGGGAGCGCTTTGCCTGCCAAAAAGTAATCGGATGAGGTTTTGGTGTGGCCTTTCTTCTCGCGCGATACCCAGAGCCCCAAGGCTACTATGAGTACTCCGTAAGCCACAAAGACTAAGATATCGACCGTAGAAAAGTTGGTCATACAGGTAGTGGTTTGCTTTAGGTGAACCCGTGAAAATAAGCGTAAAATGCTTGCTATCCACTCCAGCGGTAGACCTAAAGGCGCGTTTTGCCATCCGAAAGGTGGGACCATCTCGTGGTGGGACGGGGACGCCCAGTCGACTTGGAGTCGTCTTACCACTGATTTCGCAAACTGTTGATGATCAGATGGCAAATTTCATCCTTGGCATAAAAAGCACACGGATTGCTGAAAATAGACCCACAGAAGGAGCAGAGGATTTTACAAAGGTTTTTGAAGAATGATCAACTAAGTGAAGAGCCGCAGTATTTATGAGCACCCTAGCAGAACGTCACCTTGGCTTAAGGTTCAGATATAGCGCTGCGCGCTCATAGGGTTTTTCCTGGCTATATTTGGGGCCGTATCAAAAGCCAGGCGTAAAATTGAGATACCAATTTTTGTTTGGTACTAATAAATCCTTGTCGAGCGCGATCCCGGCCCTCATCAGGGAAAGGTGGCCGGAGGCCGGAAAGGGTTTTTCCTCATCGGAAACCCCATTTTAGCTCGCTAGAGATATTTTTCTTACCGATGAGGTTGTAACCCCTTCACCCTTCGGGAGCTTCCCCTGCCCAGGGGAAGCAGTAACCAAAGATTCTTCGTTAGGCCTGCGGGGGCTGTATCAAAAGGTATAAT
>JBCBHI010000748.1:0-3203 GCA_038525885.1 Bacteroidota bacterium | reverse complement strand
GGCGGCATCAGGTTGCATGCAGCGCTTCCAATGATATTTAAACCAAGCCACCCAGCCGAGTGCGGCCCAGCCGAGTGCGGCCCAACCCTCAGGTATTTTGAGCAGGGGATTCCGGTACGGGATCCAACCAAACAGTTGATCAATCCTTTAGAACCCCTACCTTTCGGCATGCAGATCCCCTCCTTGGTCAATCGAGGTCCGTTTTGGGTCCTATCTCTACTTCTGGTTTTCAGGATAATGCCTGGATGGGCGCAAGGCACAGGCGATCCGGCACAGGTAATGAAAGCCCGGGATCACTACTACATGGTCAATGAAAACCTGGATCGATACGACAAAGTGGAGATTGACAAAGGGCTAACTGCCTTCCTCCGCAATGGAATCCCGGAAAAGCTCGTCATCCAGGAAGGAGATTCCCTTCAAGCAGAGTTTTACTTTTCGGCCACTCGAGAGTTACTGTTTGGCTTTGTGATAGACCAGGGGGAGCAGCACCGTTTCTACTTCGGTCAGCACCAGAAGCTACCGGCATTAGGACCACTTTCGGAGCTGATCCGCTACCAAAAGATGGATGGCAGTTTTGTCGCTCCCTCTTCAAGGGACTTTCGGAAAACTGGCCTCCAATATGGGGATCTGGCTTGGCAGGCTTATCAAACTACAATGGTGATGCTGCAACTTACGGAGGAAGAGCGTTCCCGGTACCAGGAAACTGTACAGTACATTCTGGAAGTAAAACAGGCCTCATTGGTAGCAGTAAGCCGACCGGCAGGCTCACCCACACAGACAGAGGATGCAGAAGGCAGCCTAGTGAACCGCACCCAATATGCCGCTACCCCTGAAGGCCCTGTGTTGAAGGTAGTATATGCTACCCCAATGGCGGAGGCGTCAGCCATGAACGGTACTACCCAATCTGTTTCCTATTTCGGTCCTGAGGGTAATACCGTAGCCCACACGCTGGAACAACCCATGGTATTTTCTGGGGGCCCTCCTTCCCTACCCTTTTCACAAAGTACTGGGTCCCTGACCCGGCACACTTGTTACTACTACCGCTCCACAAGCCAGGAAGCCCCTTGGGTAAGCTTGGTTACAATTCGCCTAGATGGGTATGCTGTGGGGTTGGTAGAAGTCTCCGTGGAGGAATAAGGGAAATGCCCCAAGGTATCATCGGATAAGGAAAAGGCACCTTGATAGTATTGTCAGTACTCTATTGGTTATCTCTGTAATAATTTACCCTCCCCTAGTACTAACCTAAAAAACACATGACTCGATTCACCCTCTTTTTACTATTCATACTAGCTCTCCAGCCTATGCATGCTCAAACATTAGATGATACTCAATGGTCCCGATTGGAAGATTGGCAAACCCATGCGGGTCCTGCCCGCATGGAAGTAGGTGTGATGCAAGAAGGCAAGATCACCTGGTACTCGGTACTGAAGGACACCATCCTGATCAATCAACCCACGGAACTCTATTATGAGATAGGCTCCATCACCAAGCCGCTGATGGGCTTAGCGCTGCAAAAATACCTGGAGGAGGTCCCTGGTGACCTGGAAACCCCAGTTTCGGAATGGTTGCCAGATACACTAGAGTGGGCAGGCAACGGCACAGACCCCATTCGGCTACGGCACCTGGTTACGCACCAAAGCGGTATGCCCCGCATGCCTGGCAACCTTCAGAAAAGTTTGCGGAACCCCTTCGATCCTTTCTCAAATTACCAGCCCTCCCACCTGTTCTCCTATCTGGAAGCTTGGGAACCAGCAAGAGCTCCCGAGGAGGGTTTTGAATACTCCAACCTGGCCGCCGGATTGGCCACTTACGCCGCCTTACTACACAGCGACTTATCCCTGGATAGCTACACCAACCAGTATCTACTCCAGCCACTAGGGCTTCAGGAGATAAGCTATGACATCCCGGATTCCTTGGGTATTCTTCCCTACCATACCCAGGGGTACAAGAGTGTGCGCTGGCATTTCACCGAAACCCTGGCGGGTGCTGGGGCCATGCGAGGAACTGCCTCCGGCATGGGAGATTTGCTACAAAAGCTAGCCGCGCCTTCGCCCGAAAACCAAGCTTGGATTTCGCGATCCACCGCCTCACTATCCAATTCAGAGGTGGGCACCTTTTGTACTTTTTGGATTCGTGACGGCATAGACGGCACGGATAAAAGCTACATCTGGCACAATGGCCAAACCCAAGGATACGAGACTTTTCTGGCTTGGGTAGAAGGCGAAGAGACCGGGCTCGTTATCCTGAGTAACCGAGCCGCCGAAAAAGTGACTCCCCTAGGTATGGCTTGGATTCAGGAGCTAGGAAAAACTCCTTGATTCACCCCTCAGACCCTCGTTTCGCTCATTTCCGCCAAGACCTAGTACATATCCGACATCTCAGTTTTTGGCTTACTTTTCCGTCCAAAACAGTCCACAGTTTGTATACCCAACCCCTCCGTTTACCCATGGAAAATATGGCAACTTGGCCCGGTACCTCATTGTCCAGAAGCGGGAGCAACACCCGCTTCATTGTCCTGTGGGATAGCCCGTAGCAAGTCCGGTTCTCCTTCCTTACTAGGACTCTTTTGGGGTACGCTTACACCTAAAACCCCAAAAATAATGTCAACTAAAATCCCCTACTTCAAGGAGAAGAAATTGTTGGGCAGCACCGAGGCGTTTGTCAACAATCCCCGTCAATTCTTGCAAGGGCTATCGGCCCTGGAAAGCCCACTAGTGAAATTCCGCCTGGCTCACATGCAGGTGTACTACCTCAGTAGTCCTGAGGCAACCCTTGATGTAATGCAGCGGCGCTACCTCAATTATGAAAAAGGTGGCCCGGCCATGGACATTGGCCGTAAGGTAATGGGCAATGGACTGCCCTTTAGCAACGGTAACTTCTGGAAACGCCAACGGCGAATTGCCAACCCTGCCTTTCATAATGAATGCCTACAGCACTATACACGGGTGATGCAGCAACTGACTACCCAGATGCTCGATGACTTGGCGCAGCGCTCGGAGTCGGCCAAGCCGATTGATATCCACCGGTCTTTTAATGAGCTAGCCATCGCTGTAGTGCGAGACAACCTATTTGGCAATAATGTCTCCGACAGCGAAATGACCCAAATGCTGGACGCCATAGGTTTTATGCTAGAGGAAGCGACCAAACACATCCGGCGAGGATTTATGATCCCCTTCTGGATACCCACCTCTTCAAATCGGAAA
>JBCBHI010000747.1:0-3211 GCA_038525885.1 Bacteroidota bacterium | reverse complement strand
CAATGCTATAGAGCCTGGTAAACGCACCTATCAGCCCATAGGCATTGGGGTACCCCGGTTTGATGCTAAAGTCATCCATCTCATTATTGAGGATGAACCCGGCGCCGTCTACCACCACATGGCTTCCCATGCCTCCATTCAGCGTAGTGGTAATGGACACGGCATTGCCTTGTGCGTCCACAATGCTAAAGTGGGTAGTTTCCTCCGACGGAGAACCGGAAAATTCTCCAGAAAACACCTCATCGCTATCCGTAGCCTGGCTAGGATCAAAAGTAGCCATCCGCTCATCCGCATACTCCGCAGCAATGAGTGATGCACGAGGTACAGGGTAAAAATCGGTATCGCCCAAGTGAGTAGCCCGGTCTGCATATACTCTGCGCTCAGCCTCCGTGACCAAGTGGATTTTCTCAGGGCTATGTGGCTCCATTTCAGCTACCGGATGGCCTTCCACCATTTGTAGCAGCTGAGCCAAGGCGATGCCTCCGCTACTGGCCGGGGGCATACTGATGATGCGGTGTCCGCGGTAGGGAAAGACAACCGGCTCGCGCCAGACGGCCTCGTATTGGGCCAAATCCTCCAATGAAATCATTCCCGACCCGCGATCCATTTCTGCCACTATCTTTTCTGCTACTGGCCCAGTGTAGAACCCCTCCATGCCAGCATCCCGTACTTGAGTGAGCGTCCAGGCCAGGTCTTCCATCACTACGCTATCCCCAGGATTCCAACCAGCCTCTTTGAGCAGGAATTGTGGCGCTATGGTATTAGCTTCTAGAAAGCGGTCCCGGTGGCTGTTATAAGAGCGCGACTCTTTTTCGGTTAGGGTGAAACCTTGGGCAGCCAGGTTAATGGCTGGCTGAACTAACTCACTCCAGGGCAAGGTGCCATACCGCTGGTGTGCTTCGTACATTCCTGCTACGGAGCCGGGTACACCCGCTGCCAGGTGTCCTAGGGTACTTGATTTTGGAATCACCTCACCCAGACTGTCCAGGTACATATTTCGGTCACCGCTCAGAGGTGCTCGTTCCCGGAAGTCTAAGGCTGCCAGTTCTCCATTGTGCATGCGGGATATCATAAAGCCGCCACCGCCGATATTACCCGCTACCGGGTACACCACTGCCAAAGCGAACTGTACGGCGACCGCAGCGTCCACGGCGTTGCCTCCCTGCTGCAAAATTTGTACACCCACTTGCGAAGCCAAGGGGTGTGCACTCACCACCATGGCAGATTCTGCCTTTAGCCCAACGGGTGGGGAGGATGTTTCAGTGGTGACTGTACAGGCTGATACCAGAACGGTAAAAGCAATCAGAAAGGAGGCAATGCGGTACATGGTGGTTTGTAGTTTGAGTAACGCACCAATATACCATTCCTTATCAAGAGGAAACGGTTGAATTGTACCATCTAGGGCATAAAATGATAGGAGGAGGGAGCCTTAGGAAACGGTCTCGAGTTCCATTTGCGAGCGGGAAGCGGCTCGCAAGGGTAGGGAAAAGGTAAAGGTTGATCCTTTTTCTTCAATGCTAATCACATGAATATGACCCCCGTGCTTTTCAATGAACTCTTTGCACAACAACAGCCCAATGCCCGTTCCTTTTTCATTGGCTGTACCCAATGAAGACCGGTCGGTACCCAACTCAAACAAGCGGTCTACCTTATCAGGAGTCATCCCAATGCCTGTGTCAATTACGGAGATACTAAGGTAATGATCCTCAATTTTGCTTTCCACCCGAACTTCTCCACCTTTCAGGGTGAACTTAATGGCATTGGAAACGAGGTTCCGAAGTACCACCTTCATCATTTCCAGGTCGGCATCAATAGTGGTATCCTCCGCGATATGATTAACCAACGTAATGCGCTTACCTTCTGCAAGCGGCTGCAGCAGATTAAAGGTCTCATCACCTAGGTCATGCATGTTAAGTTGCTGCCTGTTTACTTCCACTCCCATCAACTGATTCCGGGTCCATTGCAACAGGTTATCCACTAGGTTTAGCGTGCGGTTCAGCTTATTGTTGATGTCATCGGTTACCATCTGTAGCTGATCAGGGGGTAACTGTTGGCTATTGAGTAACATCAAAGCTCCACGTAAAGAGTTAAGCGGGCTACGGAAGTCATGAGAAATCACCGACAACATCCGGTCCTTCATCCGGTTCAGCTTGCTCAGCTCATCCGTCTGTTTCTTAATCTGATCGTTAGAATCACGAAGCCAATCTGCTTGAGCTGCAATCTCCTCATTCTTTTGAGATAACTCCACGTTATAGGCTTCAATCTCGTCATTCTGTTCCCTCAGCTTAGCATTGGTCAAATTCCGCTGCCGGTTGATGCGGTAGATGACCCCAAGCAATACGGCCAGGCCAAATGCGAATACACTTACAAGGATGAGTATGCTTTTTTGGAGGCGAGTTCTACCTTCGAACTCAGCAATCTCCTGGCCGAGTTCTTTGGTCTTCAGGTCGGTTTGCTGCTTGGCTATTTGCCAGTATTGGTTGTACCCTCTCAGGCTATCTCGCAGCACTTCAGACAACTTGTAGTACTGAAGAGAAACTTGGTAGTTAAGGCGTGCTTCCTCCAAGTCTCGGTAAATTCTGTATACCTCCAGAAGGCTGTAGGGATTGTCTAGTTTCTCCGCGTTATCCTTCGCTAGGTTTAGCAAGGAGTCAGCTTTGGTGAATTGGGCCAGGGCCGTATAGTTTCGGCCCATTTCAAAGTACACTTCCGTTAGGCTCTGCTGGTCATCATTGGCAAGGAAAATCTCGTAGGCCTGGTTTAGATATCCTAAGGCTTCTCTGGGTTGAACATACCCTATGCCGTAGACTTCGCCCAGGAGACGGTAGGCATAGCCAATACCATCTTGCTGTTGGTAAGTTTTGGCAAGCTCAAGGGCCTCCCTGGCAAAGATGTTTGCGGTGTCCACCTGGCCTTGCCGTAGGTTCATCAACCCGCGATTGTGCAGGATGAAAATGATGTCCTTCTGATTTCCTACTAACCTACTGAGTTCCTGGGCTTCTGCGTAAAAAGTATCGGCCTGGGCATAGTTTTCCGTTTGCCCATACACGTTGGCAATTTCGCGTACTATGCGTGCTTTTAGCCCCAAATGTTCCTCTTGGTCTTGTATGTAGTCTAGCCCGTCATACAAGTTGTCAATGGCGGTCTAAATTATCAGTGGCCGTCTAAGTTAAACAATATTGATATATAACTGGCCACTGATATAACTAAG
>JBCBHI010000746.1:0-3214 GCA_038525885.1 Bacteroidota bacterium | reverse complement strand
AGCGCATCGGAAAAAGTGTAGGTGGGTAGCGTGAAGGCAAAAAGATTGACTACACTACCTGCCTCTGTGGGGCACCCCCGGGCAATCACGATGCGCTTACCATAGAAGGGGCCGTGGCATTACTTGCCGAACAGGGATGGTACTCCCTACAAAAGCTGGAGCGAAAATTTACCTGGACGACTGAGGAGGGAACCCCTTCGGCGGTATTGTCTGAAGCAGGGAAATGGACGCAGCAATAGATACTGTCTGGAAGTTGATTTTTTATCCTATACCACTTGGAATTGTAGAGTTTTGATAAAGCGAGAGGCCTCATGATTTAATGATTGCAATAAGTGGTTTTTTGCTATTAAACAATGAATAATTTCTCACTAAAACGTTAGGTTTTTTTTCGTAGGTGCTTCACTGATTTTTTCTCCTAAAAACCAGTTTAAATGCCCGCTAAGCGGGTTTTGGAATTGTATTGCCTAGGTGGACTCATAAGGATACCTTGGAATAATTGCATTTTGTCTGGAAAGTGTTGTTTGAGACTTTATTGAGAAGAAAAATTGTCTTTATTTTGAACTCATAAATATCAGCTAGGAAACTATAATCGCCAGTATTAAGAAATCAACATGGAACTGTCTCTTCCTGACCGGGTTGTCCACTGTTTCTCAGTGATTTATCGCGATGATTCGGTCCAACAACATCACTACCACGAGCTTATTGACTTCATCCAAACCGCGGAAGCTCATGATCATACGGGCATGCTACTGTTTGAGAGCAACCGGGGCAACGTAGAGCCTTGGGTGGTAGGGCAGGAGCTTCTTGGCAACACGAAAAAGATGATCCCTTTTATTGCGGTGAACCCGGTGTATATGCACCCGTTTATCGTAGCGAAACGCGTGTTGGCTTTGAGTAATTTTCACCAGCGTAGGGTGTTTCTCAATTTCATCACGGGCACTTCAAAAACCGATCTGATCAATTTGAGTGATAGTCTTTCACATGATGACCGTTACGATCGCCTTTCGGAGTACATCCAGATTATAAATCATCTGCTTACCGAGACCCGCCCTTTGAACTTTGAGGGTGCCTACTATCAGGTCAAAAACCTGATGCTATCCTCGCAGTTGCCGAAGGAGTTGCATCCACGGTTTTTTGTGGCCGGAGCGTCTGATAAAGCAGAACAAATTAGAAAGGAAACCGGGGCCTGTCGAACCTCGATGGGAAAAGATGTAGCCGAATGGCAAGACACCTCGCTGATGGATAATGAGCAGCGGGGGGTACACTTTGGCATTATTGCTCGCAGCACGCAAGAGGAGGCCAACGCGGCCTTGGATGCCTGGCTGGAAGGTACAGAAGGGGCAGAAACGCTTTTTGATGCCTCCATGAGCAATACCGATGGCCAGTGGAAAAAGAACCTGGCATCAGCTGAGGAAGTAGTATCGGGGGCTTTCAATCTGAAGCCCATGAAGCGATTGAAGTCAGATTGCCCATACTATGTGGGGACTTATGAGGATTGCGCCCGCGTAATGGTAAGGTACATTCTCAATGGGTTTGATACGCTGATTCCTGAGGTGGCGGTGGCTCCACAAGAGTTTGAACACATTCAAAAGGTGTTTCAGTTGACGGAGGAGATTATGCGGAAGGAGTACTATGCTAAGAAGGAAGTTCCCGCTATGGATTTCTCTTTTTAACAGCAAGTAGACTCAGCTAATAACTGAAATTAGGATTTGGGGATGAAGGCGATGAATATAGAGAAAGAGGAGTTGGAAGACGAGTTGGCGCTTCTCTGGCAAGACATTTTGAAGATACCCACCGTAGATAGAACGGTTAGTTTTCAGCGTTTGGGGGGGAACTCACTACGCGCCGTACACTTGGTTTCGCAGCTACAACAGCTCTACCAGGTGGTGATAGATGTGGTATCCATACTAGGGGGCATCACGGTAGAAAAGCTGGCCGAGCAGATGCTACAGGCCAATGAGCAGTTTCATCTGCAACCTATCCCTAGCCTAGGGCGAAGTACTTTTCCGCTATCGCTGGCACAGCAGGGAATCTACATTGCAGAACAAGGCACTACCACCGGTCAAACCTTTGCCGTAGGCAGCTTGTACCGGGTAGAGGGGCCTTTGCTGGCCGATATGTTTTCCTCGGTATTCTTCTTGCTCCTAAGCAGACACGAAAGTTTGCGTACGGTTTTTCGTGAGGAGGAGGGCGAACCCCTACAGAAGGTCCTGGACTTGGAAGATGTTTCTTTTCAGGTGGCCACCGAACCTGTGGCTGATGCAAACGATGCAGAGATCAATCGCCGATATGAAGAATTTATCGGCGAGCCCTTCGACCTGGAAAACGGCCCTTTATTACGCGTGAAGGTGCTCACCCAATCTGATACCCAATCGGTGGTGATGTTTAGCATTCATCACCTGATTTGCGATGGTATCTCCTTGCAACTCCTGGCTGAAGAGGTGTTTGGGTTGTACGGTGGATTAATGAACCAAGAGGCCCCCAATTTGGCGCCCTTGGCGATTCAGTATGGTGATTTTGCCGTTTGGCAACGGCAGCTACTGGATCACCATAAGGATACTTACCGCGAATTCTGGAACCAGCAACTCGCTGGTTTTCAGCACCCGTTGGACCTGAGCACCCTACAAGAGACCTCTCCTGCAGCTTCTCCTGCTCGGTACAACGGCCGTAGGTTGGTACGGGCAATGGACCCCGCGCAAGCTATGGGCCTACAAGCCCTGGCGCGTGAGCATGACGTCACCTTGTATGCCACGCTGTTTTCGTCCATTCAGCTACTCCTGCACTATTACACGAGCCAAACCGACTTGGTAGTAGGTACGGTGCTTGCGGGGCGCGATCATCCTGATCTGGATGGGCAGGTGGGCTTGTACGTGAATACTTTACCTGTGCGCACGCACGTAGCACCGCAGGAGTCTTTCCTCGCTTTGCAACAGCAGGTACAGCAGCAACTGCTGGCGGTTACCCAGCATCAGGCCTATCCGCTTACGGAGATTTTGCAAGGCTGGAAGGGAGATCGTACCCAGAGCAATCCCCTGTTTCAGGTGGTGGTGCAAATGATCACCCTGCCTACCGAGGCCACCGCCCCCACGACCATGGGACCGATGACGGTTACCTATGTAGAGTCTGACCTGATCCAAACCAAATTCGACTTGGTTTTCAACCTGTATTTCGTCCAAGATACCGGACGGGTGCTGTTAGACGTAATCTACAACCG
>JBCBHI010000745.1:0-3214 GCA_038525885.1 Bacteroidota bacterium | reverse complement strand
GGGATGCCTGTTGAGGGCATAGAGGCAGCCTCATCAGGTTGTGTTACAGGAGGTGTAGGCGACGGCTTGATATTGGCAGGATCCTCGCTAGTGTTATTCGGGGTTGTGCTAGTATTGGCAGCTACCTGTGTTTCTGTACCCGAAGGAGTAGACTGAACGGGCGCAGGTGAAGAATTCTCTTCCCCTTCTGCAGGAGCTTTTAGCACCAAAGTCTGCCCAACCGAAATATTGGTATCCGGTAGTTTGTTCCAAATCATCAGATCGGCTACCGTAACGCCGTATTTCTGAGAAATTCTAAAGAGGGTCTCTGAAGATTCCACCACATGGGTATCCTCGCCGCTATTAGTATTCACTTCCGTATTCGAGGATTCGTCGGGTACATCCGTAGAAGCAATGGAAGAACGAGCCGCCCCTTTGATTAGCAGTTCCTGACCAATAGAAAGTTGGTCCGAAGTGAGGTTGTTCCACTTCATGATATCTGCCTGACTCACATCATACTTCTGTGCAATACGAAACAATCCCTCTCCAGGAGCCACGGTATGCACCGTTGCATTCGCAGTAGCAGTTACGGGCGTAGCGCTAGCCACATTTCCCTCCAAAGGAATACGAATAGTTTGGTTCGCTTGCAATCCCTGAGCCAGAATAGGATTGGCTTTCACGATAGCCTCTCTGGTTGAGCCATATCGGAGCGTTAGCCGATAAAAATTCTCCCCAGACTCTACTTTGTGAATGACAAACCGCTTCCCATCCTGCACCTCCGTACGGAGCGAATCTCTCAACCATTCAGCGGCTTCAGCACGGCCCAATCCTAGCAAGCCGCAAATCATCAGCATCACTGTTCCTCTAAAGCGCATATCCTACTAAATCCTTTTTGTCTTTGATAAAAAATAGTTTGTTACTGTATACCCAAAAGGTGTCTTGTCCCATCCCTGCTAATCCCGTGCCTAATTCCAATTCCAAGACTCGTTGACCTCTGCTATCCATCCACCAAAAGTGATTTATTCCTTTTTTGTTGGGTCCGATAGCATACCACGAAAGTCCAACCCCGAAATCAGTCTCCAAATATTCTGCTCCCCAAATAGGAGTTTCGCCACTTCCCTGGAGAATAAACTCTCGTACGGTGTCAAACCTTGCATCTTCCTCCCGATAAAGGAACGGTCGGACGACTGGGTTATTTTCCTGGTCAATAGAAGCGCTTTCATTTGTCGATAAAATCTGACCAGAGTCTAGCGAAACAGATGACCAAACTTTAGTATTTCCATTACTAAGGTAACCGTATGCAATGGTATCTGACACGGCTACCATTGAAAAGTTTTCCACGTCCCACTGAGGCAATCCATCCGCCAAATTTAGCGCGTGTAAGTGCTGATGCTCAGGGGTTTGCTCGTTTGCATACTCCCTTACCAGAACCTGAGAATTGGTAACCGCTGCTAGGTGAGTCCACCACTTTTCTGGCCAAGGTTGTACTTGCCACACCTCATTTCCTGTCTCATCTATCCTACAATACACCACCTCACCTTCTGGAAACCTTTCTTCCAGAAGCCATCCATTGTCCTTTTCCAAGGGAAGTACCTGCCATAGGATACCTGGACTCGTATAGGATAAAAATGGGGTCATGGCGGTGCTCATACTTTCACTTCAGCTTTTTCTCCCAACCGGCGGGCTTGCTCGTCTGCAGACAACCGGAAAAACTCCCGGGGAGTAACCTCAGTGAGCTTCTTGAATGCCCGATTGAAGGTACTCTTGGAACTAAAACCTACGGTAAGGGCCAAGGCTAAAAAAGTGAGATGCTGGTCTTCTCCTTCGTTTACCCGGTGGATGAAGGCTCGCACCCGGTAATCATTCACAAAATCATAGAAATTCTGGCCAATTTCTTCATTGATCACCCGCGAAAGCAGCCCTTCAGATAAATCAGCTTTTTCTGCCAGCTGGCTGAGGGATAGCCCTGGATTCAGATACAGTTTGTGCCCTTCCATCACCTGTTGGAGCTGAGCCGCCGCACCTTTAAGGTCCTCCCCTACCGAACGCACTTCCGGTTCCGGCTCAGGGGCAGGAGTGGCATCAGGAATTTTTGGGGCATGCAGCGCATGGTATCCAATCACATAAATGGGGGCCGAAACCAACCACCAGGCGGCATTGGTCCCCAATTCGATCCATGCTGCTAAAGGCACACCCAAGGTGTATTCTATTACCCCTAGTATATTCACGATGCTCCAAATAGTATACACCCCTCCCATCACGGCCAGGAGTGCCGGCAAATACTGACCTGCCACCGGCCGGGCAAGCTTATTTGCCATTTGCATCCGGTATTCTCGCATCAGGCCTATACCTCGCCACCAAAGCACAATACCAAAGCCGCACCCTAACCAACTAATAAGACCAAACAGGCCGTGGTGCTGCTGATTGACCATCCCTACCAAAAACTCAGTTTTGGGCACCAGATGCCACCCTAGCATAAACAAAAGGTGTAACAAACCTGGTACCCACACCCATACGGGCAGCACTCTGCCTGTATAATTGGTTTTTACGAGCCTGTACAGGTAACTGTACACTAAGGGTGGAAACACAAAATAGATAATATCCCCCCATAGGATGATCCAGGGGTATACATTGAATATATCGCGGTAGTAGTAGAGCACACGGAATAGCAGGGAAAAGACCAATACCAGGAGAACGGGCACCACACTAGGCCCACCCCAACCACGCTCGGGCCGTCCAAAAACGAAACCTAAAATTAGAAGCAGACCCAACCCGACGGGTATCAGCAACATGAGGGTGTACAAGTTGAACCACCGGGTAGCCAGATCTTCCCAGGCCTCTACTTCTATATTTAGATAGTGGTCTTTCTGCCCCGGAGGCAATACATATACTCGGTTGCCCCTTACTAGCCCGTTGGCCCTGCCCTCTACGCTACTGTAGTTGCCTCGGGTTATCTTGTAGTACAGCGTATCCGTGGGAGAATACAACCGCACTGAGTAGTGCCCGTTCTCTTGCCGAATCAGTTCGTGCCGGGGGTTATCGGTAGTCCAACCGTTAAAATTGCCAGCCACGAAAAGGCGGGCATCGTGAGGGGTATTTTTGGGAAGGTCCGTCACCGTAATATGGATGGCGGTCAATGGCTCTTGGTCTTCCCAACCATCCACTGAAATATGGACCTCTCGATGCCCGCCTTTTCGTGGCTGGCAATTTTAACGGTTGGACTACCGATAACCCC
>JBCBHI010000744.1:0-3221 GCA_038525885.1 Bacteroidota bacterium | reverse complement strand
GTTACGATTCAGGTTTTCCAAAAGTTCGTTTCCCGCCCGAGGCTACGATTCGGTCGAAGGTCTCTTGCTCACTGAATGGGGTGCCTTCACGATCCAGTAGAATCTGCGGGTTGTCCAGCAACAAGTCCAGAGCCAAATCGATCAAAATAGCCACCGTCTCTTCCAGCACCCGAATCTGCGTAACCTGGGGCGTATACAGATGTGCCAGTATTTCCACATCGGTTTCCTGTAGGTGCTTGGCAGCAGCCTCTTGTAAGTCCTGTTTCAAGTCCGTCAGTTTGGGCTCCACGTATCGATTGTGCACCTGGCGGGCTTGTGGCAAGGTAGGGTACCCGATCCCCAGGAGCAGATACGCGAGGTTCCATTGAGGGCAATCTTCCAGCAATACCTCAAACAAGGGGATGGGCCATCGGCTACCATCGTGCGTGGAGACCCGTCGAAGGATGTCGGGCAAAATATTGGCCGATACTCGGTAGGGTAATGGTGGATGCGTTCCTTCTCGCAGACGAACGAGAATCCGACGGTAGATGGACAGCCGCATCGCATGCTGATCGGGTGCATGCTGAAAGGGAAACGTGATGGCGACCGCTGGCTTTGCTCTTTTGGTAGGCCGGGCAAACAAGTTCCAGAGCTGTGTCCGCCAATTGGGCCGTGTCTCCTCCTCTTCCAAGAAGTTCATCACCTCCATCATCAACACTAAGTGTGCCGTCATGAAATCCGATTCTGATAGGTGCATATCTTCCCAATTCAAAATCTTATTTGCCTCCAAAATCAACAGCTCCGCTTGAAACTTCATCGATTCAGGTGTGCGAGGATGTAGCCGGACCATCTCCAGTCGGTTACGACTGGCCTCCCAATATTCCTTTTGGGTGTGTTGGTAAGCTGGCGGCTTCATCGGGCAACATGTTTGGAGCCCCTCAATTGCTCCTTTGTGGGCCGCAGGGGGAAATTGTTCCCGCCCCCACCGCACCACAAATGTACTTTCCGATAGGCAGAGCGAGTTACTGTAGGGCCTACTTGAATGTCTGATTGGGTGGTGAACACATCGTAGGCGGCGGTATCAGTTTTGTGCACCCAAGGCTCGTAGTGTTTGAGTCTGACCGCAAAAGGAAATGTTTGCAAAGTGGTCCACTTTCGTAACTCCTGGACCAAGGTGTGACTTACTGCGGAAAGATGCTGGAATTTAAATTGGTTCATGTAAACTAGGTTTTGGGTGAATAAGGCGAAGTAAACCTGCCTCAAGAAGGCAGGGCTACTGATCATGGGTAACGTAGACCCATGCGGTCTACTCTGCTGGGTCTGAAAATCACCTCCTTAGGAGGCTAACTCCTCTGTCATCCTCCGTTTCTTTTTAAAGTACTGCTTCGCCTTTTTTACAATCTGATTATTGTCACGGGTGCCAAACAACACCTTGCGCACATAATCGGCGGTATAGGTTTCTTCCCCTCCTTTTTTCTTAACCAGGTTGGCAATGCGCTGGAAGTCACCGTGCTGATAGTATTCAGCAAGATCACCGATAGCTTTTTCTAATGAGCTGTTATCTTTCATTTCGCTGTTATTATTCATGTGGCTTTACCGGGGGCCTTCTCGGCACCCCGGCTATCAACCAACTGTAAACACTAAAAAAATCTCTCTTTTTCGGCCCTAGGATTAACGCTCTTGATCGCAGGTGCTGGCCATCCTTGCCTGTCGGATACGCTCGGTGCTTACCCAATACCCCAGTTGCCGATACATGCGCCCCTTTTCACGGAAGTATTCCAGGCAGTAGTCAAAGACCCGCACGTTGGGGAGCTTGCCATGGCAAACTTTCTGCACATAATCCGCACCATGACCAAAGTCACCACTTTGGGTCAGAAGCCGAGCGATGCGAGCATAATCCCCATTCTCTATCTCTATTCCAGATTCCTCCAAGACTTGTTTCATGTGTATATGCATCCCTTTGAGGTTTTCGTCAACTTTTATCAAGCTCATTCACATAATCCTCCAAACGCCTTTTCATCCACCCTTTTTCCCGGAAGTAGACTAAGGCAATCCCAAGGATCTTCTCGTTAGTCCGCTCGCCCAACACCACCCGGCGTACATGATCATGGTGATAAGGATTCCCCTCAAGGTTGCGCGTAAACCGGGCGATGCGACGGAAGTCTCCTTCCTCTATCTCCACGTCCATTTTTTGCAATACTTCCTTGATACTAGGGGCCATTTCCACGCCAGATTACTTACCTCCTTTCACCCGTAGGCGAAAGGAGGAAGCGGATTGAAAACAATAATCTGGTCTTGATTAGCCAGTAATTATTGTCTGTAAAGAAGGGCGTGGCCTGGTCTCGGTTTCAATGGATTTCCACAGAATCTTTTTAGTTGAGTTGTTTATATCACATTTCTAATCAAAAAAGTTATATTTTTTCATTAAATGTAATGATTAGAGACTTTCGCGCATGGAGTGCAAAAAGGGAATTCCTACCTTCATTAGTATGAGCAATCCTTCACTTCCTTCCGAAGCCGAAAACCTGGCAGCTATCGGACTCCGATTTCAGCGGTACTTCCTGTTCAAGGGTTGGACCAAAGCAGAAGCCTCTCAAAAGGTGGGCTTTGATGTAGGGTACATCAATCGGACTATGGAAGGGATCAACTTTCAGTCTGACTTCCTACAGGCCATCCTACTGCATTGCCCCGATCTTAACCCACAGTGGCTCATTGCCGGATCGGGGGAAATGCTGCTGGTGGGATCGTATAAAACACTACCCCCTATTCAGGCGATGCAAAAGGATATTTCGGCCCGGCTACAGGAACATGCCGCGGATACTCCAAAGGGTATCAAAGCGAAGGCGAACCGGGCCACTGAGCTTATGCAATTGTTAGCTGAGGCTATGGACCTATTCCAACTGGTGCAAGCCCGCTATGTAGATGCAAGAGAGGTACAACTGAAACAGTTCCTAACCGCGAACCCATGAGTGCTACCTCACAAGATTGGTTTGGGAAGCGGCTCCACGGCTGGTTTCACCACCTGGATCTCAGCCCAAGCCAAGCCTCCGCATTGTTAGAAGTCTCGCTCACCAGCCTCTACCGCTACCAGCAAGCCCCTGATCTGATGCCCAAGACGGGCCTGATTCTGAAAATACATGCCGTTTGGCCCCAGCTTAATTTGGGCTGGCTGATCACGGGCCTAGGGGCCAGAGAATGGCAATTACCCACCGAGCCGGATCGACAAAATCATGACAATGCCT
>JBCBHI010000743.1:0-3231 GCA_038525885.1 Bacteroidota bacterium | reverse complement strand
AATTGGTATTGTTGTCTAGATATTCTTTTTGATTATTTGTTTGATTATCAATTGTATAGGCTGAAAAATGTCTCAAAATAACATCCAATATTGAAAAGATTATACTCTGTAAAATATATTGTGGTATTTCGATGAATGCTTGTGTTTCATAGAATAAAATTCATTTTATTTGAAATAACTTACATCAGCAAGGGTGTTATTTGTCCAATAGTTGTTATTAGAACACTGTGTAATATTATGGAAGCTAAAGACTTTGATGCGATTGTAATTGGAAGTGGTCCTGGTGGTTTGGGAGCTGCCTTACCCCTGGCGCAAGCAGGGAAGAAAGTATTGATCTGTGAGCAGCATGACCGCCCAGGTGGCTGGATGCACTCCTTTACTCTAGATGGTCATTCGTTCAGTACCGGAGTTCACTATTTGGGTGAGCTGCTCGAAGGTCAAACACTTTTTGATATGTATACCGGTCTGGGAGTTAGCCAGGATATGGAATGGGCAGAAATGAACCCTGAGGCCTATGACCACTTTTTCTTCGAAGATATTGGTGACTTCTCTCTCCCTACTGGGCAAGAGAACTATAAGAATAAACTCAAGGAGCATTTTCCTCACGAGTCCAAGGGAATCGACAAGCTGTTCAAAACTATTGATGGTATCTGGGGTATCCTGTTGGCGGCTATTCACCAGAAGCTGATTGTAGGTTCGCTTCCCTTTTTGAAATACCTGCCTTGGAATGTGCGCTCTGCCCAGAGCCTGATCTTCAAGCATGTAAAAGATGAAAAACTGCGGTCCATTTTGCTAGCGCAGGCAGGTGACTATGCCATGCAGCCCTCTAAAGCTTCCGCCATTGGTCAGGCAGGTATCATGAAACACTACATGGGAGGCTGCTACTACCCTGTGGGTGGGGGCAAGGTAATTGCCCGGGCATTTGTAAGAGCCTTTAAGCGGGCTTACGCGGGTAAGCCCAAAGAAGAGCAAGGCCAAATCCGCTTAAACTGCCGGGTTAGCGAAATCCTGCTGGAGAAAAAGAAAGCCACTGGAGTTCGTTTGGAGAATGGTGAGGTGATTACCGCCGACATCGTCATCAGCAATGCTGATCCATACACCACCTACAACAAAATGATGGATAAGCCTAAGCTTCCTTACTTCTACGAGAGGAAGATGAAGAAGACCACCTACAGTGCCTCATGCTTCTCCCTGTACTTGGCTATTGATATGGATCTGAAGGCTGCAGGTTGGCATTCTGGCAACCACTGGCTCTATAAGTTCAGTGATATTGAGAAGGTGTACGAGTTGTGTCAAGGTGACTACCCAGCCGTGAATGAGCCTCCCGTTATGTTTACTACCGTTCCTACTCTCAAGGATCCTAGTAAAATGAAGAATGGCATTCATACCATGGAGGTATTCGCCTTCACTGGATATGATTTCTTTAAAAAGTGGGAGCATACCTCTCCTGATGAAAGATCCGAGGAGTATGAGCAGGCCAAGGAAAAGGTGATCGAAAACATCATTTCCGTGCTGGAGCGTCACACCCCTGGTATCAAGGATAAGATTGTTTTCAAAGAACTGGGTACTCCGCTTACCAATCTGCATTACATCAACGCCCACCGGGGAAATGCCTATCAGACGGATAAGGGAATATTCCAGATGGGAGTTTTTGGATATGGTAACAAAACCCCAATCAAAAACCTATATCTGGCCGGGGGTAGCAATGCCTTCCATGGCATATACTTCTCTACCCTAAGTGGAATCCATACTGCTTCCCAAATTCTTGGAAAGAAGTATGTAGACCTGCTCGATCAGAATGGGCCAGCCATACCTATATATCCTGCAGAACATCCTGAGCAATGGCCAGAAGGTTTGCGGAAAAAAATAGAGGCAGGGAAAGAAAAGAAAGTCCCCGTAGAAAAGATAGAGAAGCCTGTCTACGCTATGGAGGAAGAACAATTGGCGTAGCTTCATTAGTAGCTAGATCGTTCCTGTTAAGCACCCTGTTGGGGTGCTTTTTTTGGCTGAAATTTGTCCTGTATTTAATGCCTGGGGGCAGGTAATTGGAGTTTTTCGTGACCAATCCCGATCAAATTAGGTTTTGAGAACTGCTCATTAGGGTAATTCCCTATTTTTGTTTGTAGCGTATGCCCATCCTAACCAACACGGTCGTTTCGGAATTGCCCCTTCGTGGATACCACAAAGGGTTTCACGCCTATTTGGGGTTCTGTAACGTGGACCACGACCGGTTGCTGCAGACTAAGAATATGTATTTACACGGGCATGAGCAGGAACGGTATGAGTCGATAGAAGCCGAGGCACATAAGCGATCCTATTTAAGAGGTAGGTACATATCCAAGGAAGTATTGGGAGCCTACTTTGAAGAATCCGAGCTCACCCAGTTCAACATCGTCAATGGTATATTCAACCAGCCCATTGTAGAATATAAGCTGGGGCACAATCGCACCGGAGTCAGCATATCCCACAACGAAGAATATGGTATTGGAGTCGCTTTCTCCGAAGAGATACCCATGGCGGTTGATATTGAGCGCTGTAGCCTGAGCCAAAAGGAAATAATCAAGAGCCAAATCACCAATGATGAACGGGAGATGGCCGCAGACATGCCCTGGCAAAGCACGATAGCCTATACGGTGCTTTGGACGGTGAAAGAAGCGATCTCCAAAGTGATCAAAACCGGGCTCACTATCCCGCTGGATGTACTGAAGGTAGGGGGATTCAACGCCAACGAAAATCACATCGTTTGCAGCTTCGAAAATTTCACCCAGTATCAGACGGTTTCCTTTAGGGTGAAAGACCACGTGTGTAGTATGGCCATGCCACTCAACGCGGCTGGGGATAGTGACATTTTTGAGTTTATAGAGCAGACTCTTTTTAACCTCAAGCTCCAATCTGTGTGAGAAGGGTGGTTTATGGTGTGTTCCTGCTTCTACTTACTGGTAGTTGCGCTACCTCCCAAACAAAAGTGGCCCATTGGGGGCAGGACGAAATTCTTGCATTTGGCGACGCTTTCGAGTTGCCGTCAGATTTGGGCATAATTAAGTTCAGTAAACTGATAAAGGATCACCGATGCCCTATAGATGCGCAATGCATCACCCAAGGCACCGTAGTGGTAGAGTTGACTTACAGTAGCCAAGGCAGTGCCTCTACGATAATCCAACTATCCCTGGGGGATGACCCCAATTTGGTATATTCTTTCAGTCGATTTAGTGTGGAGTTAAAGGAAGTTGC
>JBCBHI010000742.1:0-3231 GCA_038525885.1 Bacteroidota bacterium | reverse complement strand
CACAAATTTGTTGAAATACCCATACTGGCCGTATGTGCCAACTTCAGTTGGGAATTTCTGTGGAGCTGGGTCTTTACTACCGATATGGGGCTAGTATACGTATGGGGCTACCGCATCTGGTTTTTCCTGGATGTATTCATCCTCATCAGCCTATTCCGCTTTGGCTACAAGCAAATCAGGATTCCCTCCATGGTGCCTTACAGTAAGCTTATCATCGGGGCTGGCCTGGCCGCGTGGTTTTACATGCTGTATTTCTACATCAAAATTTACGACGCACCCATCTCCCACATGGGCATCTACTCCGGCTACATCCTCAACGTATTCATGTCGGCCTTGTACATCCCTACCCTGCTGGGGCTACGCGATCAGTTCCCCTTCTCCAGGCTGGTAGCTTGGGCCAAAGGGGTAGGTACATTTTTGATCACCATTTTTGGCTTTCTTAGATTTGACGACCCTTTCCTCATCAGTATGATGGTGGTGACCACCGTACTGGATGCTACCTACATTACCTTGTTCGAGCTAGGGAATAAGAACCCAAAAGCGGCCTAAGCCCATGAGTCTTTGGAAACGTGTCATTTCGCTGGGTGATAAGGATACCCTGAGTATCCTGTTCGGCTTTTCTGGTCAGTCCGACGAAGAAGTGACCCGGCGGGCTACCCTGATTCGGGTTTCCTCCCTCACTTCCTTTTTTGGGCTGCTCTGGATAGCCACCTACGCCCTGTTGGGCATTCCGGAGGCCACCACGGCGGTAGTGGGGTACATTGCCCTTACCCTCGTCAATATTTCCATCTTTTATTTCACAAAGCACTACCACAGTTTCCGGCTCATACAGCTGGTCCTCATTCTGTTTATGCCCTTTGGTACCCAGCTCTATTTAGGCGGGTTTATTCCGGGTAGTGGCGTGATGTTGGCTAGCATGCTTTCCCCCCTGGGGGCGCTTATGTTTCATAGCCTGCCCGTGGCCCGTCGGCTGTTTCTTGGCTACGTACTGCTCATTTTCATTGCCGGTTTTGCAGAATACCGGGTACCCAACCTGTCGTCGGTCACCCTTACCGAAGAGATCAATCTGCTCTTCTTCGTTATCGATAGTGCAGCCATTTCGGCGGTTTTCTTTTTGGCCCTGGCATACTTTCTAAAACAAAAGGAGAAGTACCAAGCCTTGCTCAACGATAGCCTGTCGGAGATTTCGGAGAAGAACGAAGAACTGTACCAGCAGCAGGAGGAAATTACGGCCCAGCGAGATTCGCTGGAAGAAAAGAATCAGGAACTGCATGCCGCGGTAGAGCAGATACAGAAGCAACGCGACGTGATTGAGGCGAAAAACCTCAACATCACGGCCAGCATCAATTATGCCCAGCGCATTCAGTCGGCCATGCTCCCTACCCAGAATATCGACGCACGGTTTGTCAAGGAATACTTCATATTCTTCAAGCCCAAAGACATCGTTTCTGGTGACTTCTACTGGTACTTGGAGCACCAGGGTAAGCTGATTATGGCTGCCGTAGACTGTACTGGCCATGGCGTGCCGGGGGCTTTTATGTCCTTGATTGGCAACAACTTGCTTACCCGCATTGTACAGGTAGAGAACATCACGGAGCCCCACCGTATACTGGAAAGGCTGCACGACGGCGTAACGGAATCACTGAAGCAGGATGCCACCCAAAACCGGGACGGTATGGATGTGGCGATGGTCTGCATAGACCCCGAGAAACAGGAGATGGAGTTTGCCGGAGCCGGCAACCCATTGGTACTAATTCAGGACGGCACCATGCAGCGTATCAAGGGCGACCGCTACGGAATTGGCGGCTCGCGAAACGCCAGGAACCTCAAGTTCCAACCGCACCAGATAAGCCTGGACCAACCCACCACCTTTTTCCTATTCTCTGATGGGTATCAGGACCAGTTTGGGGGGCCGGAGGGCCGCAAATACCTGTCTTCCCGGTTCCGCGAATTCCTCAAAGAGGGCGCCGAGCGCCCTTGTACTGAACAGCACCGCCGACTGGAAACCAACCTGAACGACTGGGTAGGGAATGGCAACCAGATTGATGACATCCTGGTGATGGGCTGTAAGGTTGGCTAAGGTCCTTCCCTTTTCCGTATTGGCTTTGTAATGGTCAGGCAATCTTCGGTTGAGACATACTATTGGGTATAGAAACTGGTAGAATCCCCGGTCCATTCTCAAGGTGGGTTCCTCCAAAAATCTTTACTTTTGCCACCCACATCGCATACAGCAAGGTCAAAACAAAAACATTCCCTCCGTGAGTGAAGCCAAGCAAACGGTGACCGCCCTGGTCCCTATCAAACACGAATCCGAAAGATTCCCCAACAAGAACTTCCAGCCTTTTGTAGATCAGCCGCTTTATCAAGTAATTCTTACCACCCTAGGCACGGTACCCGAGATTGACGAGATCATCGTCAACACCGACTCGGAAGTAGTGATGGAGGGGGCCGCCAAGCTCCCCAAGGTGCGCCTTGTGCAAAGGCCCGAGGCACTGCTGGGCAACCACATCACTATGAATACCATCATTGCCAGTGACTTGGGAGAAACGCAGGCAGAGCACTTCCTGCAAACGCACTGCACCAATCCTTTGCTCCGCAAGGAGACCATTCAGCGGGCCATCGCAGAATACTACGCTGCCC
Source organism: Bacteroidota bacterium (assembly GCA_038525885.1). GTDB lineage: Bacteria > Bacteroidota > Bacteroidia > Cytophagales > Cyclobacteriaceae > DMST01. The sequence goes on along the minus strand of JBCBHI010000742.1, from coordinate 591 downwards.
TGCCAGCTGCCGATTCTCTCTACAGCGTGGAGTTGCTGAAAAAACGACTGTACGATGCCGACAACCAAGCCATGAACCACCGCAACGACATCCTGCTGCCCACCCAGGACTTGCCCGATGTGTACATGGAGAACTCTAATCTGTTCCTCTTCAGCCGCAGTTCTTTCCTAGCCGCCGACAATAGCCGCATTGGGCGCAAACCGCAGCCCTTCAAAATGCACTACATAGAGGGGCTGGACGTGGACTATGAAGAGGATTTCCATTTGGCAGAGCTAGTAGCCCGAAATCGCGAGCGCTTCCCCGCCCTGCGGAAGTAGGGGCTTTCTGGGCGAAATCCTTAATCACCCGCCGCTGTTGTCGTTCGGGATTCCGATGTTTAAGCGCAGGCTACGCGCCCCGGCGTCACCAACAACCTACGCAGTGGAGTTGCCTTGCGCACTAGTGACCTCATAAGTATCCCGGCAAATAGTTTGTCCGCAAGTGAGGGGGTGAGCAGTAACTACCGAGGTTCTTCGCTACCGCTACCAGTGACGCTCTTACGCAAGTGCCTGATTATCAATCAGCTGGATATTAAGCTCTTGAGCTGTTTTC
>JBCBHI010000741.1:0-3232 GCA_038525885.1 Bacteroidota bacterium | reverse complement strand
TATGTTTACCCGTAGTAGCTAAAGTGGGCTGTGGACATACTAACCTTTACAACCTGGAATTTAATGCTGCCACAAAAAAATCATTGGTGTACTTACCTTATCGATTTTTTATCGAGGATAAGACATTGTATGTCATAGAAAATCTCAGCGCCAATAAAAGCATCCCTCTTGGTGCTAGAATAGAGAGTATTAATGACGAGCCCATTCAAGAAATTATAGATTTTATTCTGTCTTGTATGCCAGCTGATGGGTATAACCAAAGCTACCGAAGAAGAATGGCTAGTAAAGGGTTCACCTATTATTATCATGCTTTATACGGCATTAATGATCAAAATAAAGTGTCATATACTTTTGAGAATACCGAACATGAATTAGCCTTTAAATGCTCAGAACTAATTCCAGTAGAAAACGAAGTAAAAGAAGCCGTAAAACCATTAGATTTTCAAATCAATGAAGAATTGAATACGGGAACACTCACCGTAAAAACGTTTGCTTTTTATAATAATCAATCTCAATTCTATAATTTCATAGATAGCACATTTGCAATCATAGAAAGTGAAGAATTAGAGAATCTAATCATTGATTTGCGAGGGAATCAGGGAGGAGATCCTTATTGCGCTTCTTATTTACTAAGATCTATTGCCAACGAACCTATCCAATATTACAAAGACGATACGAACTACCCCGAACTACTAGTTCCTCAAAAATCATTGGGGTATGAACTAGTAAACAAACCGCTAGTACTAATTGATGGCTTTGGCTTTTCTTCAACAGGGCATATTGCCGCACTGATTCAAGAACATAACCTTGGGACTTTTATCGGGGAAGAATTAGGATCTACTTACAGTTGTAATGGCGCACAAAGGAATACCACTTTAGAGGCTACCGGGTTGTTTCTACAGGTTGGCCAAAAGGTAGTCGATGTAGAAGTGGATCCCGCTAGATATGATAAAACAAAAGGCATCATGCCTGAGATCGAAGTGGTATCAAGCGTTCAGTCTACATTAGATAATCGAGATTTGGTTATGGAGAGGGCTCTTGACCTAATAAGGGTTAGATGACGAAAACGCTGCAGGTCAGGGTGTTGAAGCCATGGCTGAAGAAAGTATAACCAAAGGAAGGCAAAAGCCATCAAGGGAACCTTAATCGTTAGCTGTGAAACCTGAGTTGACAGAACAGTTTTTAGCCTTGGGCCAACCCATCAAGGTTCCCAAAGGCCATCAGTTGCTCCAGGCCGATAGTCCGGTACACCAACTCTATTATATAAAGGAGGGCCTGGTACGGGCTTACTACCTCAAAGACGGCAAGGAGGTTACGGACTGGTTCGGCACTCCTGACACCTACATAACCTCACTGCAAGGCTATCACGCCAACGGAACCAGTAGCCAATTCATAGATGTACTCACCCCCACTGAGGTGGTGGTTTTGGAGAAAGCGAACGTGGAAAAGGCCTTGCTGACCAATCGAGCCTTAGAAATCTATTACCGAGATATCATTACCCAGCACCTACTGCGGCTACAAGAACGGATCACAGCCTTGCAGTTTTTCACCGCTGCCCAGCGGTACGAGCTGCTGTTGACCAAGAATCCTTGGGTAGTGAAACACGCCTCCCGCACCCATATAGCCTCTTATCTAGGCATCAGCTTGGAAACTCTTAGCCGTATAAGCGATACCTAATCATCCCTCGAAGATATCCTTTGACAATTGTCAAAAGACTTCAAAAGTCTGCGCGTCAGTTTTGTCTCGTACTAATTGAAGCACAAATGGAAAAGATAATCTTCATCGTCCTTGCTACCATAAATCCTCACGAAAAAGAGGCTTTGCAACACTACATGGAGCAAATGAGCGTACTGTATGGCCAAGTGGAGGCTATATCCCTTCAAAAACACACGTTAAAGGAAAGCACCATAGGCCAAGGTGAATTCCAGCTATTGCTAATGGTGGAATTCCCAAGCCAAAAGGCCTGGGACGACGTATTTCTTAGTGAGGCATATAAAGATCTGCTCCCCTATAGGGAGAAGGCCTTTACCAAGCTGGAAGGGTACTTTAGTCAATAAGGAGGAAACACTTTTTCCAATGGAAAAGCCCCGGGCCCCGATCATGGAGCCTGGGGCTTTTTGTATAATGTGGAGCCGAAGATCAAACCTCGTATTCTTAAGAATTCTGTTTCCTATACAAAGGGTAGCTTATTCTCCATTCAATTCTCTAACATCAACCACAGAGGATTAGATTGTGGTACTTTTTGTAGAGCATGTAAATTTATGGCGCTTTTCACCCGGCTGATAGGGCACACCTTAGTAGCATCTGTAGGGCCCATTTACTATGACTGACCGAAGGTAGTAATGGCAGAAAGAGGAAACCAATGAAAATGAATAAAGGCTATTTCCCCATCGGGATGCTTGTTGGCATTTTAGCCATCTTCTACTCTTGTAATAGTCAAAATGTAAAAGGGCAAGCCCCCAACTCTACACCACAAGAGCCCACTCTTCATGAAACAAAGCTAGATCCCACCGCCTCCATCATTTACCACGACGAAAAGGGCAATTTATGGTTTGTGAGCCAAGAGAATGGGGTGTACCGCTACGATGGAGAATCCCTTACTCTGTTCACTTCCAATGACGGCCTAGGTAGCTATCGGATAATTAGCGTACAGGAGGATAGTTCGGGTACTCTTTATTTCGATACTCCCGAAGGGGTATACAAATTCACAGGAGGGAGGTTTTCCACCTTGCCGGTTGTGGCAAGCGAGGATGCGCAGAATGAATGGAAAATAGAACCGGGAGATTTGTGGTTTAGAATGGGATGGGATAAGAGTGGACCCTATCGTTTTGACGGGGAAAACCTATACCACTTGGTGTTTCCAAAGAATAAAATGGAGGATGAATTCTACCGGAAATATCCGAATGTCTCCTTTAACCCCTATGGGATTTATTCCCTGTATCAAGACAGTAAAGGGAATATTTGGTTTGGTACCGCTAACCTTGGTATTTACCTCTTCGATGGTGAAGAAATTAGCTGGATGTATGAAAACCAATTGACCCAAACACCGGGTGGCGGTGATTTTGGTATTCGCTCCATCGTTGAAGATGAGGAAGGAAACTATTGGATATGCAATGCCCACTATAAATACTCACTGGAGCTGAACGATACGGAGGAGGACGGACTCAAATCAATAGCCTATACACGCCAAGTGGGAATAGAGAATTTACCAGAAGATGATTTATACTTCTTT
>JBCBHI010000740.1:0-3233 GCA_038525885.1 Bacteroidota bacterium | reverse complement strand
AGCGCAAAAGCCGGAAGTCTTCGGCATAAGTAGGCTTGGCAGGGTTTTGAGCCCAAGCCCCATATCCTGCAAGGCACCAAAGCATCATTAGCCCAACGCTACGAAAGCATGGGCCCGCACATACACCTGAGATCATAGGGAAAGATAGGAATTCATAACCGTTTGGATCGGAAAAGTGCTCCTCTCATGGTTTAACGGTAAAATGAAGGTTCCCTTATTTGGTGAGGGCTAAAAAAGAAAAGCAGGGATTCCTGACAGAGGTCCTGTAGGGGGGCGTTTCATGAAACGCCCCCTACAGGACCCAAGCCTATCATCCTGCCAGCAGGCCCAACAAAATAGGGGTAAGACTTATCGTTGGGGAATCCGATGTTGAAGTCCCGAAAGGCACCTGAATCTCATGCATGGGCATTAACCCAGCACATATCTCAAGGGCAGTTATTCTTCCACACCTGCATGCTCCATCCATTGATTCCGCACCAGCTTGCGGGTTTCGTAAGGTCCGATTCGTTCGAGAGGCATGGACTTCAGCCCCGCTTCGGAATCGTTGGGCTGTAAACAGTTGAAGTGCAGGTGCTCAATGGTGGTGTACCCGGTAAGGCCGCTAATGCCGATGGGCTGACCACGCGCCACCAGGTCCCCTACTTGCACCAAACTGCCCTGGAATACCAGATGCACGTACTGGGTAAAAAGGCCCGACTGGGGATCATAGAGGGTGATAAAATTGGCGTAGTCCCGCCATTTGAGGTCAGGGCCTCCGCGCTTGTAGCCTTCTATCACGCCCACTACATAGCCATCGGTAGCGGCACAAATGGTGTCCCCCACGGCCAGGCTAAAGTCCAAGGCATAACGGGACCAATCCCGGTTGTGCGAGGGAGTAGACTGGTACCCCTGTACAAGGGTGTACCGGCGCCCGATGGGAAAGGGCAAGCCTACTTCGGTTGCCGTAATCTGCTTTTTGGGATCCCCGATGCGGAATTTCAGGCCAAAGTCAATGGCCTCAGCCTCTTCCTGCATAAAGAGCAACACAGTGTCCGTGAGGGCAGGCAGAACCAGTGGGTTTTGCGCTTGCAACAGGTCCATGAGGATGGGGTCCCCGGATTGTACCCACACCCGTACCGGGCAGTGCAAGGGATTCCCGATATTCAGCTGAATACTATCCCCCATGACCTCCTTGCTGGCTACTAACTGGTTCTGGCTTAGTTTTTCTTTGGGCAGGGCGCAGTGGGTCAGGGTGATGAGGCTTAGGATACACAAGGCCCAAGTACATGTTCTCATAGACGTGGTGGATGGCTTGCTGTAAATTACATGGTGTCGATGAGACAATTCTGCTTCTAGCTTCAGAAATGCGGCTGGGGTTGTTGGTGATCGGGGTTGTTGGCAGCCGGCGCTCCGGTGGCGCTGAGATGAAAATGGAGTTGTTGGTGTCGCTCCGCTTAAACACCAATAACGGCGGATTTAATCAGGGGGCAGCTTTAAGCTCTAGGCGGGGTGCTTGGCGCATAGATTCTTTTCCCTTCACTATGAGTGGGCAGCGGGGTGCCCCTAAGCGCTTCCAATTAAATTGAAACCAAGCCTACGAGCCAAGGGAAGTCTTGCCTGACTGCGGCTCTTGATGCAGCCATTCATTTCACACAAAATATTGGAAAGGCTTTTGGCAGCCGGGGTTGTTGGTGACCGACGCTTCGAGTGGCGCTGAGATGAAAATGGAGTTGTTGGTGTCGCTGCGCTTAAACACCAACAACGGCGTAGTGAAGGTAACTAGTCAAGGAGCGGCTGTGAGCTCTAGGCAGGGTGCTTGGCGCATATGGAACGGGTCGCCTAGTAGCTGGTACTGATAGACTTTCCCTAGGGGCTGTTGGCTGGCATCCCATTGGAGATATAGCAGGCCGTAGGGCGTAGCGAGGGCATAGTCATGCGGGGTGCCTAGTTCGAAAACGGGGTTTTGTTTCAGCCATTCGCTATCCATATCCAGAGATAACACGGCGTGGTTTTCAGCTCCCCAATTCAGAGTTCCGCTATGGGTGCTAACGGTACCGTCATAGCCCCGGTTTTGCACGACCAAGGGCTGCGAACCTTGCCTTACTGACTGATTAGCAACACTTTCTCCGAAAAATACTTGGGCGATGAGGTGGGCTGTTTCTTCAATAAACAGAGTGCACTGGGTGTTGATCATGATGGCAATGGAGAGGTCTTCCTCGGGGTAGTGTAACACTACAGTTCGGGCTCCTTGCCAGCTACCGGCATGCTCTATGGTGGGGCGGTCGAGCGGGTCTCGGTTGAGCCGCCAGCCAATGCCCACCTGGGTGGCGTCGCCGTTGGTCAGGTGGCCACTGGCAAACATGTCCTTCCGAACGGCCTCAGAAATAAAGCCATTTTGGTAGCCCAACATCATCTTCACTAAGTCGACGGAGGTACTTCTAAAGCCTGCCCCGGCCAACTTGTAGCTGCCATCGAGGGCGCGACGGTCCCACTTCAGTTTCCCTTTGTCCAGATAGTACAGGTGGGCATCGCTGGGAGCCATGTCGGCACCCCGATCAGGGTAGGTCTGAGTCATGCCCAGGGGCTGAAAAACATCCTGCTGCAGGTAGTCTGTATAGGGCTTGCCGGATATTTCCTGGATCAGCATACCCAGCAGGTTGTAGCCCAAGGTGGAGTACTGGTATTGGGAATTGGGTGCGAAGAGCAACTCCAGGTTTTGGAAGAAAACCAAGTTTTCTTTGGCATCGGCATAGTGCCGACTCCCCGGGCGGTTGGTGGCCGGGCGGTGGGGAATGCCCGCTGTATGCCCCGCCACCTGGCGGGTGGTGAGGGAAGCAAAGGGCTCCTGCAGGTAGGGCAGGTATTGGCCCAAGGGGGCATCAAAGTCTAGCTTGCCCTCGGTAGCTAGTCTGCCCAGGGCCGTAGCGGTGATCACCTTGGCTACGGACCCAGTGCGAATGGGTGTGGTGGCTTCCATGAGTACGCCTTGCTTTATCTGGGCATGGCCAAAGCCTTGGGCGTGCACCAGCTCCCCGGCTTGCATAACGGCGATGGAAAACCCTGCCACCTGCGTACGTTCCAGCAGCTCGGCACACAAGCTCTCTACCCGAGGATGGACATTCTGAGCATGGGCAGAAACAGGTGCTAACGCCCCCATACAGAGGCCAAGGCGGAATAGGCTGTTAAGGAGTTTCATGGACATGGTTTTGATGGAGACGACGGCCGTGAGGCTTTGTTACAACTACCGGATAAGG
>JBCBHI010000739.1:0-3237 GCA_038525885.1 Bacteroidota bacterium | reverse complement strand
GGACGGGTATCTGCATTGTGAAGATACCCGTCCGACCCGTGCAAGCCATCTCCCCTGGCGGACCCGCTTCCAGGTGGAATAATACACTCCAAAGTGGGCATAAATCGATTTGATTTTCATGGCCATGTGGCATGCCGCCCGGCGAGATGGCTTGCACGGGTCGGACGGGTATCTTCACAATGCAGATACCCGTCCGACCCGTTTCCTCCATAAGCCTGATTATCAGGCAATTGCCAAAATACCTCACTGGGAGTTCTGGGATAAGAAGGCAAGGCAAAGCCTTGATATTGAGCGAGTGATTTAACTGCGTAAGAGACGCAAGGCCTAGGCGGCCCCGCATTGTGCGAGCCCACCTATTGAGGCGAGGAAATCCTAACCCTGAAAGGGTCCCAAAATCAGAAAAATCCTGCTGTTACCTTACCTGAACTATAAAAGGTCCGGAGATTCATGCGTGACCCTTTCAGGGTTTGATGGGGATTGGCATAGGTAGCGAGTGCCGACGGCCCCTGCCTACCGGCAGGCAGGCGACGGCGCGGGGATACGCCCTAATATTTACCCGAACTCAGGCCTTGAAGGACTTCAAAGCTACCCCCAAGGGCCCTGCGCGAATTACCCAAATGGCTTGTGAGAGGAGAGGATAGGTGATAATTTCCGACCTAATAACGGAAAGTCTAGCAGACAAGGACAGCTTTGCCTAGGTTCTGGTTCAGGAACCAAGTGAGCTGACCCCCATCTGGAATAGGCTTACTATACTAAAACCACTATGAAATCATCATTCTTGCTCCTTATCCTGTTGGGAGGCCTGGGGACAGCTACCTACGGTCAATCGGTAATATTGCCCATGCGCGAACGAGCGGCCGTGGAAGACCGCTGGCTGGAAAACCGCATGACCACAGTGATGCCTATGCTCATGGAGCGCGAGGGTATCGATATGTGGATTTTGATTGCCCGTGAGTACAACGAGGACCCCGTACTGAAAACCATGCTGCCCGCTACCTGGCTGAATGCAAGGCGCCGGACCATGCTGGTGATCTATAACCCCGGCAATGGACAACCTCTGGAAACCCTGGCCATCGCGCGATACAATGTGGGGGCGGTTTTCCAATCGGTTTGGAACAAGGAGGAGCAGCCTGACCAATGGGCGCGGCTGATGGAGATCATTGAGGAGCGTAATCCGCAGAAGATCGGGATCAACGAGTCGGATTATTTTGCCACGGCAGACGGCCTGACGGCTACCGAGAAGGGGCTGTTTCTGGACCGACTGCCCAAGAAATTTCAAAATCGGGTGGTAAGTGCCGAGCGCCTTTCTATAGGGTGGTTAGAAACCCGAACCCCGGAGGAGATGGTGGTATACGAACAGATCTGCCGAATAGCCCACGAGATTATTGCGGAAGGCTTTAGCGAGACGGTCATTCAGCCGGGGATTACTACCACGGATGATGTGGTATGGTGGTACCGCGACCGCATAAGGGAGCGGGGTTTGGTTACTTGGTTTCACCCCACAGTAGACGTGCAACGCAAGGACCCTGAAGAGGGGCTCTACAACTTTGCTAACCGCCCGGATCAAGTGGTCATCATGCCCGGGGATATTGTGCACGTGGATTTCGGTATTACTTACCTGGGCCTAAACACCGACACGCAGGAACTGGCTTACGTGCTACGCCCCGGGGAACAGGATGCCCCACAGTACTTGAAAGATGCCCTGAAGGAAGGGAATGAGGTACAAGACTGCCTCACCATGCAGTTTGCCGCTGGGAAAACAGGTAACGAGGCCCTGTTAGCAGCCATTGCGGAAGCCAAAAGCCGGGGGTTTATACCGCAGATTTATTCTCACCCCATAGGCTACCACGGCCACGGGGCCGGACCTGCCATTGGTATGTGGGATGCTCAAGAGGGCGTACCTGGTACCGGAGATTATCCCATCTATCCCAATACGGCCTACAGTATTGAGCTGAATGCCAGGGTGTTTGTAGAAGAATGGGGTAAGGAGATTCGGGTAATGCTGGAGCAGGAGGCTTTCTTTGACGGGGAAGCGATCCAATACATAGACGGGCGGCAGACGGAGTATCTGCTGATACCCCGACCGATGGGCACTCATAAATAGACCTGTTACCTACTTGGGATCTTGTTGTTCTTGTAATGCCCTAGGGATAGGCACTGCCGGGGGAGCCAACAATTGTTCTACAACACCCAATAAGGTCCCACTCAAACGCTGAGCGGAACTGTATTTTACGTTGCCTTCCGGATCGATAATGAAGAAGGTAGGATACCTATCAATAGTATACTGGGTGAAGGCATACTCGGAGAAATCCCACCAATCCTGCCAAGAGATAGGGCGGTTCCATTTCAAGTGGACCGCCCGCTGCCAACGGTCCCGGTCCGGGGCACTCCAAACGTTGATCACTTCTATTTGATCACCGTAAAGCGAATCAATTTTGGCTAAAGTAGGTACTCCCTCTATGCAAGGTCCACAGCCCCAAGATCCAAAATCAAGCAGAACGTATTTTTCTCCTATATAGTCCCTCAGCCTGTGCCGCTTCCCTTCGGCATCCACCGCTTCAAAATCCAGAAAAGGTTGATGCAAAGCGGCTCTTCGTCTTGTTTTGGGATATAACATTGCCCTTAGATTACGCCCGTACGGGTTCGTCCTATTTTCCACCGTTAAATGGGAGTACACCTCCCGGACCGCAGAGGGGTCAAATCCCTTTTTGGCCACACTATACAGGTACTTACTGGCTCCGGGTAGCTCTGGGTGGGCTCGCAATAGTGGAAGTCCCTGCTCAGGGTTATAGGGTTCAATGAGGGAGTCGAGCACCCATTGTTTGGGGTAGGCGGGCGTAGATTTCCACGAAGTTAGGGTCCCATAGTCTCCCTGAAAGGCAACCTTGCTAGAGTGAATGCACAGGCTCCGAATCCCGGTGGGATGATGATTCAATTGACCATCAGGAACTTCAAACACCGTAAGCACGATCGGTAAACTGTCTACCCGTATCCGAAGTGTAGTTTCCTTATTCGGGATAAGCCGACCGAGAAGTTGCCTATCCGTGAGGATAGCAAACCCTTGCTTTTCATAGGCATTGGAGCCGCTAAGCTGGAAATGGACAGTAACATCTATCTGACCGATACTAACCAGGGGCAACCCTAGACAGCAGAGCAAAGAAAAACTGAAGGATCGTTTGTGCATACAGCAGGTTGACTTTGCTGAAAACATGGCTGCAACCGAACAGAAAAGAGTCG
>JBCBHI010000738.1:0-3254 GCA_038525885.1 Bacteroidota bacterium | reverse complement strand
CGGTTACCCTACACCAGGACGGAATTCCCGCCCATATTCGGTCTCCGCGGGATGCCCAGGCAAATTAGGGTAACCGAAACCGTCCTCAGCCGGAAGTAATTCTCAGAGAGGTACCAATGCCCTTGGATGCCCCGATTTTTCCCCCATGTGTTTTTCAGAATGTAGAATTTTTGACCGTCCCGGTCATAGGTATAGCCCACCAAGTGCATGTTATGATCGTCGGTGGTTGTCTTCCGTTCGAAGGCACTTTGCCGCTGTTCCTGCTCTATCTGGGGCACCTCTTCGTATTCGCCTTTCACCTTCACATATCCATTATCCCGGAAACCACCGCTATTCCGAATACACCCGTCCCAGGCCAACGAAAATCCATGGTCCAGCGCATAATCGATGGTTTCCATCCACTCATTGATGGGCAGGTTCCAATAACTCTTTTCTCGCCAGTTGGCGGGTATTTCCAGCATTATATTCTCATACAGCGGGTGGTGCGTATAGGAGGTCAGTTCTATATACTCATCAGCCTTCAATGGCAAATGCTCGCGAGCAAAATCCTGGGAGGAAATCGTTTCCCCTTGATAATCAAAGCTTTCCGGCGCTTCCCCTATATAGTCATTGAGGATACCTTCAATATAGCCCAACGCTTCCTCCATCGGAGCTTCTACCTGCACCAGCGAATCCAATGAGCGCACAATCAGCGCGTTCATCTCATCTTCCTCCGCCCATCTATTCATCATTTGTCTATGTCGGGTAATCCCACTCAGTTTTCCGTCATACACAGATTCCGGTACGGCGCCGTAGGTTTCAAATTCTTCTAGTACAGAAAAGGTAAGGTCACCGAAGCGGATGTATGCATCCCCCTTATTTTCCAGGTAATATCTAGACTGATCCAGGTACTTGTGGTACACAAAGAAGAACGCAGATAGCTCCGGTATGGGGTAGCCCAACCGGATGGCCTCTGCCTCTAGCAAGGAAGTGGAAGCGAAACTCCAGCACTGTCCGGTAGCTTTTTGATGTTTAAGGGGAGTTGTTTCTACTAGCTGGGTATTAGAAAAACGCTGTGTGCTAACACAACTGGCTAGCAAAAGAGAAAAAGTAAGTGTTAAGAGAATTCGAGGCATGGATCAAACATTTGGTGATAGGCAAACCTATTCAAGCCCAGCCCGAAAAAATTGTAAATTCGGTAAGTGCCTAGCTTTGGGCTAGCTGAAGCCTGCTAAACCAAGGTGGCAAGTTGAGGAAAAACCTTCTGGGCGTGACCCCACTTATGCGTTTGAAATCCCGGTTGAAGTGGGCCTGATCATAATAGTCAAACTGATAGGCAACCTCCGTGAGCGATAAGTCCGGGTGGTTGAGTCGGTATTTCACCAACGCAAGAATCCGGACCGTAATGATGAACTTCTTCAGCGTACACAGAACGTGCTGCAAGAACACCTTGTTTAGCACCTGCCTGCTCACGCCAAAGTGCTCCGCCAGTTGGTCCACCGTTATTTTACCCTGATGTTCATAGACCTGCAAGCAAAGCTGGCGAGCCAAATCAAAGTCTGGTGTTGGTGTCTTTTGGATATGCTGGATAAGAAACCTTTCCGCATGGGCTACTTTCTCTGGAAAAGAAGCACTTTCAAAAACCCTTTGGTGAAGATCAAGGATGGCTGGGCCGTATAGGTCCGGCAAATTCACCAGTCCAGGCCCTTCCCGTCCGGGAAAGAAATAGGCATTGGCCCACGGCTGTGCCTTCACGGAGAAAAAATGCATTTGATCCCCAAAGTTGTAGGCCAGCGGTGGCGCATACGGGTGCACTGTAAACGCTTTATTATCAATTGCCAGCGTGGAGGCTTCTCCATAGGTAATGGTGGCAACCTCCTCCTGATAAAACATGAAATCATAGCAGCCGTCGTCTATGGCCACCATAGTTCGGGATTCCCCCCACTCTCCTACCAGATAAAAGAATTCTTTAATGAAACCCGATATCTCCGGCGAAGGAAGTTGACTAACCAAGCGGAAGGGTGCTTTATCCTGCGGGGTTTCGGGCATCTTCAATTGACGGGGCTACTGCTTCTGATTGCGCTTTCATACACTCTCAAGGTAATGAAATCCCAGTAAAGGAAGGGGTCTGGGCGTGGCTTTCAGGCATTGCTTCATCACCAAATTGCAGAGTAAGCAGGCATACCCTACCCGCGCATGAGTGCACAAAAACGATGGCATCTCCGTCGCTTCCTTATATCTTACCTCAGCTACCATGACCCTACTCCACACCGTACTACTTCTGGGGTGCGCCAGCCTGTTTGTCCTGCTGGGCTTGTTCTTGCTTTCGTCTCAGCAAGCACATCAGCGGGCATACCGCTGGTTAGGTCTCCTTTTTGTACTCCTGGCCCTCAACTTTCTAGACGGTTACCTCACCTTTCAGGGATTCTACCCTACCCGCCCCGGGTTAGCCATGTGGGAGGACCCCATGGTTCTGCTATACGGTCCCTGTATTTGGTTTTTCGCCCGGGCCATACAGCAGCGGCCACTTACCTGGCGTGCCCAGTTACTGCACCTGGCCCCATTCCTGGTGGCGGAAGCCCTGCTGGCCCTTAGCTTCCATCGGCTGCCTCTGGCCCAGCAACAGGAGCTACTCCATTCCATCACCCTCCAGGCCATTCCACCCTACATCATCCTGATAGAAGCCTTGGTATCCTTACACATCCTGGGGTACTTGCTCAAGGCCCGGCAGTCCCTGGCCCGGCACCTACAGCAGCTCAAACAGGACTACGCTACCGACAGTATGCGGTGGTCCCAACAGCTTTTGGACAACCTACTCATCGTCTTCATCCTGGCCCTGGGTATCACCCTGCTGCAGGCCTTACCCATTCCAGCCATCTATAGCTACGGGCTCCTGGTTTTAGGCTTCATCAGCTACTTCCTCCTGGCCCGCATCCTCTTCCAGTCCCTGCGCAGTCACGTCTTGTCGCCCCCGGTTGAGGCCTCCTATGCCGGCTCCTTCTCCGCAACCGACCAAACCCGGATCCAGCAAAAAATTGAGCAGGCTATGCAAGAAGAGCGCAGCTATCTGGACCCTGACCTTACCCTCAACCGCCTGGCCCTGCAGCTCAACGAGGCCCCCCGGTTGGTCTCCCAAACCATCAACCAGTCCTTGGCTCACAACTTCTATGACTTGGTAAACGGCTACCGAATTGCCGAAGCCCAGCGCCGCTTGCAAGACCCTACCGATACCCAGCTCACCGTGCTGGAAGTGATGTACGCCGTGGGGTTCAACA
>JBCBHI010000737.1:0-3254 GCA_038525885.1 Bacteroidota bacterium | reverse complement strand
GCGTCCGACCGCTTTCTTCACAACGCAGATAGCGGTCGGACGCCTGGCTAGCCCCCCCCATCTAGCGGACGGTTTAAACCGTCCGCTAGATGGGGGGAGTCCAATGAGCACCCGATAGCACCCGGGATGAAGGCCAAGTAACTACCGGCTCAGAAAGGAAAGTAAGGGTTCGGGTGAAATGATCTACTGCGTGCACTGTTCTGGGGTTTTATTGAATGGCTAGCATTAAGGTTTGCAAGTGCTGCCCCTGAGATATGCGCAGCATATACATCCCGGGTTTCACCTCCGGTAGGGTGAGCGTATGGGAATGCGTACCGACTTCTACGGTCTGGTCTATTAGTGAGGATATTTCTCGCCCAGCCTGGTCTAGCAGGATTACCTTTAGCTTACCAGCCTCCTGATTTTCCATAGCCAACGTTACCACACCCGTCTGGTTGGGGTTAGGGTATGCTTCTGCCCAAAAGCCAGAAGCGGGTTCCGTACCCGCCAGAAGGCCCCCACGGAGACGCGCTACGCCTATTTCGCTGAAACTCCCTTGGGTAGTGGTGAAAGGGTACTCTTTGGAAGCGACTACTTGCTCCGTAGCTACCAGGCAGTTGGGTATTACCCTAAACACATAATCTGTAGCCGGCTTCAGCTCATAAACCGTTACCTCATCGGAGTAGGTACTGGTTTCTGTCCAGTTTCTCGCCGAGAGGGGTTTGTACTGTACCTGATATCCATTAGCTCCGTACACCTCTTTCCAGCTGAGGACCGCTGAAGTGGAGGCAGGTTTTGCAGCCAAGGCCCCGGGAGCTTGGCAGTCGGACTGGGTAGTAAAATAGGCTAGAGTAGAGTAGATGGTCCACCCACCCTGGGTAGAACAATAGGCCCTCACCTTATACCTATACTGCGTTTCCTCATCCAAGCCTGATAAGGACGTATAGTTATTCGAAGCAGTCACCGTTTGCCAGGAGTGTCCACTGCTATTTTTTCGGTAGGCCACCTCATACTGCGTAGCCCCACCTACTGGATTCCAGGCCAGGTTGGCTGTATAGGGCGTGATACCATGTGCGGACAAATTGGCGGGCGAAGGGCACCCCGAGTTGGTGATAAAGTAGGCATAATCAGACCGCTCGGAACTTGCTTGGTTACATTCGGTCTGTACGTAAAACAAATACTCGGTGGAGGTATTGAGGTCCGTGAGGGTTACCGAATTGGTATTCGAGTACACTACACTCCAATACGAACTATTCACGGCTCTATACCCTATTTTGTAGCGATTGGCTCCTGTGACAGCCGCCCAAGACAGATCTGCGGTGTTCAAGGTAATATTGCCCGCAGCAAGCTGAGTAGGTACTTCGCACAAGACTTCTCCTAGTGCCAGGTCTCTGAACCGGTACCATGCATGCTTGCGATGATAGGCAGCACCTTGATAAAAAGTACGCGTGACCAGTCCGTAGCGTTCTTGGCTATCAAATCCATCGTCAGAAAAATCACAGTAGGTTTCATTCGTATCATCCCAATCGTGCAGCATATGCATGGTTGAGAACTCAATGTAGGGCTGTTGGCGCAGCCAGTTGAGGGTCCCTTCCAGATTATCCGCCTGCTGTTCTTCCGCTATATTTTGCCATCCATATTCGGTGATCCATAGAGGAACATGGGGTACCAGGTTATGAATCTCTTGCACCTGGGCCACATTCACCGTGTTGTTATCATCCGAGTCCTCATCATAGGGGTGCAAGGAAATGGCATCGGGCTGATATCCCTGGAGGGAACTCATGACATTTTTTACAAAGGAAGCCGTATGCGGATCGGCTCCATGGCTGATGATGGTACCAAAACTCACCTTGTCCTGGTATCGTACGGACTTAATGGCCTCGCTGAAGTTTTTAAACCAAAAAGCAAACTCCTCCCCCATAGTCATCACCGTTTGGTGCGCTGGTTCGTTCCAAAACTCCCAGTGATGAATAAAAGGGTACCGCTGGGCCATGTGGGCCGCGGTATTGCGCATAGCCTGCACTTTGGCCCGATTTAGTTTATCACCCGGCTCCCAGGGGGTGCCATCCTGGGTGGCCCAGGCAGGTGCGGTATAGAACAAACCAATCACCGTGATACCAGCGGCATTGAAACGGGTAAGCAGGTCATCGAAATAGCCATAATTTCTGGATCCCTCGCTACTCTCGATGGTGGACCAGTCCAACCCTATTCGGATGGTAGTGGCCCCCAGGGACGCATATTCATCAATGAACCGCTGAATCCGGTCTCCAACCGCACCGCCACAGTTGTAAGTCCACCAGAAGTGTCCATTGAACCCAAACGGGGAATTCGTAATGGAGGGCATGGACCGATGCTGGACCGGCAAGGTGGTTAGGTCAATCAGGTTATCCCCTTCGTCGGCCGTAAACCGGACCGAATGAGTTCCTTCGGGCAAACCCGGCAAACTATAAACCCACGTATAGGTAGGTTCGCCATAATAATCATCATTGGAAAAGTCACGTACATAAGTTCCATCCACCGTATTACCCCCCAAAACCGCTTCCAAGCCAATGTGGGTATAAGCGTACCGTGAAGTCACTTCCACTTGGATGGGCTCATTGGGAGCCGGGTTGGGTGGATTGAACTGAAACCAAGTATTAGGAGAGTTTTGGGGGGCACCCGCTACCTGCAAAGTTTTGACGCCGTGTAGCACGGTGCCATGATCGGAGGTAAACCGAACGGTATACTCTCCTGACAAAAGTCCCGACAAATAGAACGTCCAGGTATAGAGTCCATTTCCGTGGCCTTGCACACCACCCCAATCGCCGCTCACCGTATTGGGGCCAGTAGCCTCCACTCCCACATGTACCCAAGGCTCGTCGTCCGTAACGTACACCGCCACTTGCTCCCCCGCGGTAGGGTTACTTGGCGAAAAGGCAATGTATGCTCCGGGGGCTGAGTTTACCGTCAAGGAAGTTTCGCCGCGCTGCACACTAAAATCATTATAGGTAAACCGTACGGTATAATTGCCTGCCAGCAGACCGTCCATGGTCCAGGTCCACGTCCAGGTGCCGTCATGATTGTTATTTACCCCTACCCAGTCACCCGTTACCGTATTAGGTCCTGTCGCCTGCACATGCACGTCTGTCCAGGGAGAAGTATCCGTCACCTGCACCGTGACGGTCTGGCCAGCCACTGGGTGGTTGGGATTAAAAGAAAAGGTGGCCTGTCCGTGGGACGCAAAGGAGCTTAGGACGAGAAATATTAAGACCATGGACTTCCATGGCAACTTCGTT
>JBCBHI010000736.1:0-3257 GCA_038525885.1 Bacteroidota bacterium | reverse complement strand
TGAAGGCGCTGGATTTGCATACCTATGCTGGGGCAGAGTACTCCATACCGGAAGGCACGGTGAGTGAGCGGATGATCGGGATTGTGGCGGACTCTGCACAACAGATATGGGCGGTGACGGAGGTGGGGGATCTCATCTGCCGCACAGCATCTGGCGCTTGGTTGCGCTTGGCCAGGCCACGCTATGCCTCAGGTTTGTTTGGCGAGAAAACCAAGCTACTGGTACAGGGGCCCTATGTATGGGTGCGCAACCGGCTAGGGGAGTGCTACAGGGTGCACCAAACGACTAAGCAAGTGGAAGGCCCCTTTCTGGCCTCACCAAACCTATCGGAGGGGTCGCTCTATCTGCATCCACAGCACGGGGTGCTGGCGCTGGGCGCCCGGGGGGTAGAAAAGTTTGAGGAAACCAGCCAGCGGTTTGAACCCATATGGGCAGAGCTAGGTACGAATCTGACGTTTGCCTTGCTGGACTACCAGGGCCGTATGTGGCTCATCGGGGAGGATAGGAAGCAGTTCTTTTTGTGGCACCAAGGGACCAAAACGGACCTTACGCGCTCCTTTTTCGATCCCAAAGACAATACTCACCTCAACTTCGTATTCGAGGACCGATCGCACAACTTGTGGGTGTGCAGTAACAGTGGGCTGTTCAAGATTTCTAATGAACCCAACCGCTTTCAGCAGCTACTGACTCCCACTCAGATGGATATTGCGAACTACATACCCAGCTACCGGGGTATGCTGGAGGACGCTGCGGGAAACATTTTTGTGGGAGGTTACTCAGGCCTGTTCCGGTGGGATACCCAGCAGCAATGGCAGCGCCTGTTTGATAACACGATTCCCTTTAGCCCCTATACTCTGCTAGAGGCAGATGCGGATCACTTGTGGGTGATTTCTGAAGGCTACGGTTTGCTCAAAGTGGACAAACGATCTGGGGAATTGACCGTAATGCCGGACCAGAGTGGCACGCTGGACCGCTTCTTAAAAAGCGGGGTTCGGGGCCCGGATAGTACGCTCTGGCTGGGGGGCTACCAGGGTATTTGGACTTACCATGAGCCCACGGGCCAGTTTGCCAAGGTAAGCTTGCCCTATGGTGATGAGGATGTGGGTAACCTACCCGTCAATCACCTGTATATGGGCCGCGATAGACACCTATGGGTAAGTACGGACAAAGGCTTGTATGAGTGTGATGCACAGCGGGTGTTGCACTACTACGGTACTCAGGCTACGGCCACGGCTGCTTTGGGTACCCAAATAGTGAACCATGTGCTGGAAGGACCCGAGGGGCATATATGGATGGCTACGGGCGGATGGGGGGTACTGCGCCTACACCGGGAAAACCGGGAGGTGAAATACTTCACCACTTTCTCGGGCCTGGCAGACAACACGGTGGCCTTCGGGCTGTATGATGAAGCAGGAGGCCTATGGTTTGGGACCAACGTGGGGCTTTCTTATCTCAATCTGGAAACGGAGCTTTTCCAGCATTACTTCGTGATAGACGGGTTGACCAACAATGAGTTCAACAAGGGTTCTTACTTGAGGACCCGTGACGGGCGCTTACTATTTGGTGGAGTGAATGGGGTGAACCTGGCGCAACCACAGCCTACGAATGTGCCCAATAGCGAGGCGCACCGGGTGCAGATTACTCAGGTGGAATATCTGGATCGGCGGGATTCTCTGGTGCAGATTGAAAGCCCGCAGCATATTGCGGAAGGGCTACGCCTACCCGCTCAAACCAGCTACTTGCTAGTCAGTTTTGCCCTGTCGGACTACTTAAAGCCGGAAAAGAACCGCTATGCCTACCAGCTAGCGGGCTATTCGGACCAATGGATTTCCTTGGGCGAAGAGCACACGCTGCGGCTGGCTTCCTTGCCGCACGGAGAGTACCAACTGAACGTACGGGCTACGGGAGCCAAGGGCAATCCGGCACAGAGTCTGGTAGCCCTACCGCTGTATGTGCCCCAGATCTTTTACAAAACCTGGTGGTTCATCACGGGGGTTATCGTGTTTGTGTTGGCCGCCGTCTTTTTGGTACTGTTGCAGCGCCTAAGGCGGCAGCGAGACCTGGCTAATATGCAGCTGCGGATTGCTACTGACCTGCATGATGACGTGGGCAGTGCGCTGGTAGGGGTGGCGATGAAGGCAGAAATGCTAGAGGAGGAAGTGCCCTCAAAACTAGAGGGGGATATGTCGGAAATTGCGGCTACGTGCAGGAAGGTGCTGGGTAATATGCGCGATGTGGTCTGGAGTATAGATGCTCGCCAGTCAACGCTCCCGGACCTGTTTGACAAAATCCGTGAACATGTGCGCCAACAATTCCAGTCCTCCACTTTGGCTTACCAGTTCCGGTTTGGGGCGGGGTTGGAGCAGATTCAGATAAGCCCCCAGCAGAAGAAGGAATTGTTTTTCATTGTAAAAGAGGCACTGGCCAATGTGCTGAAGCATTCTACCGGTACTGAGGTACAGGTGCGGGCTCACAAAACTGACCGAAAGCTTACCTTAGAGGTATGGGACAATGGTACAGGAGTATTGCCCGATTCGGGCCCAGGGCTGGGGCTGCGCAATATGCAGATGCGTGCTACGCGTGTAGGGGGTACTTTGGAATGCCAAACCGAGAACGGATTCCTCATCCGGGTGCAAACTCGGGTGGGCTCACCTAAGGGGAAAATTCATGGAGGATAAAATTCACTTGCTGATTGTAGAGGACGATGCCATCATTCGTGGGTCCTTGGTGCAATATTTTGAGCGCGACACCGAGCGTTTTGGTGCTGTAGAAGAATTCGACTCCGTAGAAGGCCTGTTGGAGAGCCCTCTGTCCCGGGAGAACTGCCTGCTCTTGTTGGATATCAACCTGCCGGGCATGAGTGGCCTGGAAGGTATTGTGCACATTCGTAAGAAAATTCCTGGTTGCGAAATCATCATTGTTTCGGTACTGACGGACAGCCAGAGCATCTTTCAAGCGATCTGTGCCGGGGCCTCCGGCTATCTGGACAAAGAAACTCCGCTGAAGAAAATCAAAGAGGCCTTGCTGACGCTACAGGAGGGAGGCTCGCCTATTACCCCTTCCATTGCCCGGAAGGTGTTTGACTATTTTCAGTCGGGCAACCGGGTAGAGGAGGACCTTACGCCCCGCGAGCAAGACATAGTGCAGGGCATTGTGGATGGCCTTAGCTACAAACTGATTGCCGACCGATTGGATGTTTCTATTGATACGGTGCGCAAGTACATCCGTAGGGTCTACCGCAAACTTGAGGTGAACAG
>JBCBHI010000735.1:0-3265 GCA_038525885.1 Bacteroidota bacterium | reverse complement strand
ACCAGCAAGCTATAGGTAATGGATTCAAACCCCTCGCTTACCTCTACCGCCACTACAAACTCTATGGTGTCACCCGGCAGGCCCTCAATGTCGGGGATATTGAAACCATCAAGATCCAAAAAGGAAATTCGTGGATTGAAGGGGGGAATTTCCGGTTCAGTAAAGCAGGCATTCAATACTAGCAGGACTACAGAAGCAACGGCAAGGGACTTAAATAAACGGGGCATGTGATGATGTTTTGCTCAAAGATATAGAAGGGGAAATGGGATGCCACAAACCGGAGACTATCTTTGCCCTATGTCTTCCCACCACATCGTCCGAGACGAACAAGAACCGGCCCTACTGGTAGCGGCCAATCGCATGCTGAGTGCAGAAGGAGTAGGTAGCCTGCTAGAATGGAGCCCTACGGTAGTGGTGCTGAGCCCAGTGCTGGAAGCGGTACTTACCTGGGGCATCAAGGTAGATGTGGTAGTGGCTCATGAGTCGGAAGTGGAAGAACTAAAACCCATACTGAAACCGCAATCTCCGGTGAAGTTACTGGCCATACCCGAAGAAGGAGACCTGCTGGCTACGGGCCTCATATTCTTGCACCAAAACAAGTATAGTGGGGTAAATGTACTGGCTAACTTGCACGCCCAAGGGGTGGAAACCTTCACTACACTACAAGAGTTTGTGGGGGTTATGGATCTGGTCACCTTCAGCCAGGGCTACAAATGCTGGCCCGCTAAAGGGCACCGGTACTCCAAATGGATGAGTAAGGGACAGGAATTAGAATTGTTGCCTATCAATCCGGATCAGCGATTACGAACACAAGGCTTCTACCCGGAGTTTGCCAACGAAAGATGGGACAGCCCGGTGCGGGTAACCACCGAAACGGAAGGCCAGGCCATCATTGAGGCCACGGGGCCTTTCTGGATTTACGAGAAAATAGAATAAGCACATGCGTAGAAAATATGTGATTCAGGTGTTGGTGGTTGCCACCATCATTGGCCTGGGTGGATACTCCTGGCTTGGGGGTTGGAGAAAGGTTGCGTACACCACCGTATCGGCTACAGAACCCTATGCCCTGGTAGGGTACTTTTTCGAAGGGGACTACGACGACCCGCAGCTGGGCAGAAATTTCCGCGAGATACGAGAATACAAGGAGAGCGGTGCCCTCAAGGGGGACTTTGCGGTGGCCTATTGGTTGCACCCAGAAGACTACGAGGGCCGGGTGCAACAGATGATCGGCATTATGTATCCGGCCTCCGAAGTGCCCGAATCATTACCTCAAGGCCTGGAAGTAAAGACCTTGCCTGGCAGTACTTGGGCCAAGGCTACCTTGACCAACCATGTGGCCGTAATGCCCTCACCGAAAAAGGTGCGGGAACGCCTGCGGGAGTATGCCAGCCAGGAAAGCTTACCGCTTGACACCCTCTCGATTGAGAAGTATTATTCCGATTGGCACCTGGAAATCTTAATTCCGGCCTCCGAATAAGCAAAAACGGCTGCGCATACTTTCACCAGGAAAGCATACGCAGCCGTAATTCTATATCCACTTTTCGGATTACTTCTCCAGCAACAGGGAGTTGACAATAGACACCATACTCTGGACCCCGGTAGTCAGCGTGGGTTCTGGGTCTGGATAGAACAACGCTGAGTGCAATGAAGGGAGGTTAATCTCTCCTGCTTGAGCCATATCATACTTCTCTTGAGGAACACCCCCTAACCAGAATAGGAAGATGGGAATATCCTCTTGCGTCATACCGTAGCGCGAGAAGTCCTCACCGCCCATTACTGGGGATAGTGCATGGATGTTTTCGGTCTGGAGCACTTTGCCTACGGCGGCTATCGCCTTCTCGGTAAGTACCGGATCGTTGTAGAGGGAGGGAGTACCTTCAAACACCGTTACCTCAGGCCACATTTCTTCAGGAATACCCGAAGCCATCGCTTCCCCATTACAAATCCGCTTAATCTTTTCAATGAGCGCCACGCGAACCTCCTCGGTATAGCTACGGAGGGTGAGTTGCAGGTGCACGTCATTACCAATGATGTTGTGCTTGGTACCGCCGTGGATGGACCCTACGGTGACCACGGCAGGATCCAACGGAGAAACCTCGCGGCTCACGATGGTTTGCAAGGAGAGGATGATCTTAGCCGCCAGCACCACAGGATCTTTGGTAGTATGAGGATATGCTCCGTGGCCACCTTGCCCTTTGATGTGGATGTCCACTGAGTTTACGTTGGCCATGGCGTACCCACTTACGTAACCCACATGCCCCGCAGGCAAGGAGGCTGAGGTATGCAGTGCCAGCGCATAGTCGGGCAAAGGAATTTTCTCCAGCAAGCCATCTTTCAGCATGGCATCCGCGCCACCACCGCGCTCCTCGGCAGGTTGCCCTAGGAATATCACCGTGCCCTTCCACTTATTGCGGGTGCTGCCTAGCATACGGGCCGTCCCTATGAGAGAGGTCATGTGCACGTCGTGACCACAGGCATGCATGGTATATACCGTATTGCCTTGGTCATCTTCGGTGGTTACTGTACTAGCATAGTCCAAGCCTGTGGCCTCCTGCACCGGCAAAGCGTCCATATCTGCCCGCACCATTACAGTTTTGCCTTTCCCGTTGCGCATAATGCCCAGCACCCCGTATCCACCTATGTCGGTCATTACCTCATCACAACCAGCCTTGGTGAGCTCCTGTGCTACCCTGGCAGAGGTTTCCTTCTCATAAAAAGAAAGCTCAGGATGGGTATGGAAGTGCTTGTATAGATCGAGCAAATACTCATCCACTTGCTCGCTGGCGTTGGTTTGTATGTAGTCAGTTTGTAGTTGTGCCCAGGTTGGAAACACCGCTAATCCGGCTACCAACCCCGCAAGAGTAATCCTTATTTTCATAGTAATAGGTTTCGTAGTATTCCGGAAAGATAAGGAAGGAACACCAGAGTAGCGGGCAGAGGAGGTCAGATGTCAGGGTGATTACTTGCTAACCTCTTCTACAAAAAGAATGCACCTAGCCTCTGTGGGTAATAAAAAGGCGAAGGTTGAAAGGTGGTAATGGATACTGCAAAGGGTATCCCGTTTTGGCTATGTGAAGCAATCTACCGGTTTCGCGATACAGTCGCGTAGCGACGACCTACTGTAGGACCCGAATTCATTCGGGGTGTAAATATCCAGTACTACCCTCCCAAGCGCACCCCCACCACCAGAATGTCATCCGTCTGGGGATAACCCACCATCCAGCTATCCAGGGTTCTGCGGAGGGCAGCCTTCTGTTGGTGAATT
>JBCBHI010000734.1:0-3267 GCA_038525885.1 Bacteroidota bacterium | reverse complement strand
GCAAAATAGAAGACAATTGAAGAATCCTCAAGGTTAGATTAGGACTTACAGACTTCATGATGCCTTAAGGACGGCGAAAAGCCAAAAAAGGTTGGGGGAAAGTGAACTTTTTTTGAAAAGAAAAAAAGGGGAAGAACAATGTTCTACCCCTTTTTGCAACCAAAACTACGTAAACAAACTAACCACGTAAACAAACAACGAATGTCTTTTGCTAGGAGAGAAAGCTGGTTCCGGAGGCCTGTAGGATGAGCTTTCGCCCATCCTACCCGGAGTATTTTGTTTGTTGCTGTTTATAATAAGATGGCTTTTTGGGCCTTTTTGTTGCATTGCCGTGCTGGCTTTTCCATGTCCGGCTGTAAGTCCTAATCTAACCTTGAGGATTCTTCAATTGTCTTCTATTTTGCAATTGCTGTGCCAGTTTTGATTAAGGGCCTCAAATGCGCTCTATTGAGGCATATGGGCTGATTGTTGAACTTGGGATCATCTTTGAGTGTTCGCATACGTACAAACGGCCGAACATTCTCGTACACTTTTGTTCAGATTAGGGCATCGGTGAGGGTTACGGAAATTAAACTATTTTGTGAGCGAATTACACCAATGGGACTGAAATGGCAGCTCGTGTAGAAGAAAAAACTGTTAGTGGAGAGCGTGATCCTGGGTTTGGGACCAAGTTTGGGCAAACCGCTAAAAGAGTAATCAATAAAAATGGCACCTTCAATGTGGTGCGTAAAGGGGCGCAGTTTAGTACACGGAATGTATATCAGGCTCTATTGCGGATGTCATGGCCGGTTTTCATTGGCTTGATTGTAGGAACGATTACACTATTGAATGCCCTGTTTGCCTTAGTTTATTTAGTAGTGGGCATAGACCAGTTACAAGGAGTTACTCCAGGAGGGCTTGGTCATAATTTCTTACAGGCGTTCTATTTTAGCTTTCAAACCTTCACCACCGTGGGTTATGGGGCGCTAGCCCCAATAGGTGGTTTAGCAGCCTTTATTGCTTCCATGGAGGCTATGTTCGGCCTGATTGGTTTTGCTTTGGCTACTAGCTTATTGTACGGTCGTTTTTCCAAACCTTCGGCCAGGCTTCAGTACTCCACTGCTGTTTTGATTTCACCTTCCAAGAACCCTAATGCGGATTGGAGCTTACAGTTTCGCCTTGCGAATATGCGGCAGAGCACTCTTATGGAGTTGAGCGCTCATGTAATTCTGACCACCGTAGAAAAAGTGAATGGAGAGTTTATACGGAAATATGCACGCCTGACTTTGGAGAGAACAAATGTGCTCTTCTTTCCACTAAACTGGACCGTTGTTCATCATATCGATGAAGAGAGTCCATTTTATGGTAAATCACTGGATGATCTTCATGCTCTGCATGCAGAAATCTTGATTCTAATTAAGGGCTTTGACGATACCTTTAGTCAGACAGTGCATAGCCGCTATAGCTACACATGCCATGAGTTCGTTTGGGGGGCTAGGTTCCTTCCTTGTTACGAAACAGATGAGTTCGGAGAAGTAGTTATGCACTTGGACCGATTGGATGATTATGAAATGGTAATGGACTGCCCAATACATGTCCATAATCATGATAATGGTAAATCGGACCTTACAGATAAAGCAACCTTTGCATAATCAGACAGGCCAAAATTGTAATCTATTCGTAATGATTTGGTTGAGCTGAGGTCCTGTTCTTACTCTAGTTTTGTGAGGTCAACTATACGAGGGTAAGAATGGAATCTAGAGTAATCCGATTAGGCTTGATGCGGTATTTCAAGCGATTTGGTGAAGCTGATATAGTATTCTTTACACCACAGGGATTGATGTACTCCCAAGAGGAGTTAGAACAGGCCATAGAACAAGAAGGGCCGGATAACCTTAGGATGGTTACCCGCCGAGAGCTTTTTCACTTACACTTGGCAGTTTAGTTTACTAAACAGCTAACCCTCAAAGAAAAAAACCGGGTTTCCCCGGTTTATGCTTTAACAAGATGCTGTTCGAAGTCTTTTACCGTGATGTGGTTTTTCCCTTTAGGAACGACTTCTAAACCGTCTTCTTCGAGATATTTTGCTTGTAGATCAGGGTGACCGGGGTTTTTCGAGCTGAAAGTACCGTCATCCTTCAATACCCTCCACCAAGGAGCCAAATCTTTGTAGCCTTCTGATCGGGCTTCTTCGGCTAACTCACCTACAATACGAACAAAAATGCCGGTAGTAAGTGGGCAACTGAAGTTCACTTTGAAGTCCTTGGCAATTTGCTTTCGGATGACTCCAATAGTTGCTAGCTGACCTTTAGGTATTTGGCGGATCTTCTCCTCTACAATCTCAGGAGTAGCAATCACCATTTTATGGCCTCCATAGCGACGAGCCCAGTGCTCAGGAGCAGGCTTAATCACCGGTTTGTCAGTGTACCGAAGTTTATCT
Organism: Bacteroidota bacterium; assembly: GCA_038525885.1. Classification (GTDB taxonomy): domain Bacteria; phylum Bacteroidota; class Bacteroidia; order Cytophagales; family Cyclobacteriaceae; genus DMST01. Next base: position 848 of record JBCBHI010000734.1, on the reverse strand, counting down.
CGCCATGTAGCGCGTTTGTCAATCATTTCATTCTCCATTACTAAACAAAGGTTTCAATTAATAATTATACGCCACGGCGAAAAAATTATTAGCAGCCACCCCGCCCTGACGATATCCCTATTTAGGCTATATACCTAATAAAAAAACGAATTTAGTGACTAAAGTTCAAATTTTATGATTATTATTTAGATTCGTTAGTTATCAAGTAATCCGTTTAATGTTTGCACCTATCGCGTTCAACCGACCGTCGATATTTTGATAGCCTCGATCGATCTGTTCTACATTGTCAATAACACTTGTACCTTCAGCGCTTAGGGCGGCAATTAGCAAAGCCACTCCAGCCCGAATATCTGGTGAAGTCATTCTAATCCCCCGTAGCGATTGTTGTCGGTTGAGGCCGATTACAGTGGCTCTATGAGGATCACACAGTATTATTTGGGCACCCATGTCAATGAGTTTGTCTACAAAGAACAGACGGCTTTCAAACATTTTCTGATGGACCAGCACGGTGCCTTTTGCCTGTGTGGCTGTTACTAATACTACGCTGAGCAAATCAGGAGTAAATCCTGGCCATATAGCATCGGCAATGGTCATGATGGAGCCATCAATGAATGTGTCGATGGTGTAGTTTTCCTGGGCAGGGATGAAGATATCATCCCCTCTAAATTCCATTTCTATGCCTAACCGACGGAAAGTGTCTGGAATGATGCCCAGTTGAGGAATTTGGGCGTCTTTGATGGTGATCTCACTTTGGGCCATGGCGGCTAAGCCAATGAAACTACCAATCTCGATCATATCTGGCAGCATGGTATGTTCCGTTCCGCCCAAATATTCCACGCCTTCTATAT
>JBCBHI010000733.1:0-3268 GCA_038525885.1 Bacteroidota bacterium | reverse complement strand
CAAATCTCCAAAGGGGAGACCTACCTCCTCGGCTCTAGCTTTTAGCCCGGCCAACATACTGGGTACGTCTGCATCCTTGAAAAAATCCGTCAGCAGCATGCCCTCCTCCGGGGTATCGGGGTGGATTTCCATGCCCTTCCAGGTGATGTTGAGGTCGTACTTCTCTTGCAACTTGTGCAAGGTGCCCATGCCCACATAGCAGTAGGGGCAGATGTAGTCTGAGTATACAGTGATATCAATGGCCATATTGAGGCTTCCCATGTTGAATTACCGTGGCAAAACTACCGCAATTGGGCTTTAGTTCCCGCAGTGGACCTACCAAATGTCAAAGGCCTGGGCAAACCGGAATAGCTCGGCAAAACTTTTGAGCTCTAGCTTTCGGTTGATGTTTTTGCGGTGCTGCTCTACGGTGCTTCGTGAGATGAACAGGCGTTCGGATATTTGAGGGTTGTTGGCGCCGTGTACCAATAGGTTGATGATCTCTTTTTCCCGTTTGGTGAGTCCAGCAAACTTGCCCAGGTGCCTTTTCATGTAATCGAAATCATCCACCACCCTGACAATTTTGTCCAGCCCTACGTCCAGATTCTCTATCCGGTGCGAAACGTTGAGAATGCTCACATTGTCAATCCGTTTCATGGTAGTGAAATACCATTTTTCCTGCTGCTTAGGATTAATTGGTGATTTTACTCGCTGGAAAAAGCTGAAGGCCTGGTTTTCGCCATAGGCTTCAAAGTGCTCATCAGCACGATGTATGATTCGGGGTAGGTCATCCTTATGTACGGCATCATGCAACCACCGCAACTCTCCGTACTCACGGATTTGCTCCATGGTCATATTTTGCTCATCCAGCGCGTCCTGACTTATTTCCTGGATAGAATAATTTTTCGCATCGCTGAGGTGGTAGAAATCAATCACATCACCGATCTCCCGCATCTCTAGTCTGCCATTCCGTACCATCTTGTCCAGAGCGTACATGTGAGCTTGGGCCCTATATACCGAATCAGCAGTTTTCATTTAGATCAATACCTAGGCAGCTTGTGGTATTCTATAATACTAAGGGAACAAATTGAGTCCAAATATGTATGCAACTAGGTTAAATTGTGGTCCAAATTCGGTCGAAATCTTGAAATAAGACAATCCTTCCTTTGTTATGTAGGAGTCGGTTTCCAAAATGCCCAAGCTTGGGTATGTTTTCCGGGTCTGAGTTCGAGTTCCTTTGAACTATGATTTACCTTGAGAACTACGAGAAAACTATCCGGCCCTTCTTTCAGGTCGGCCCTGTTAATTTTGTGTGGCTTCCTTTTTCAGAGTATTCCCATTCCATTATTGCGTTGCGTGAGCAAGTATTTGTTCAAGAACAAGGCATAGGTTATTTACCTACCTATGCCGCCCAGGACGAATGTGGCTTGCATTTAGGGGCTTTTATGGGGGATGAACTGGTGGCGGCCATTTCTGCCTATTCCTTCCAAACCGATGCACCTTTTTTGCAGCAGCTGGGCTTGCCAGACTGCTATGGCCACGCCGTACAGCTAAGCCGCCGGGTAGCCTTGCCCAAGGCACGTGGCTCTCGTTTGGCGCAGTGGATGGGCTGTAAGCTTTGGTTGGCCGCCCAATCCCTTTGGCAGCCACAGTACCACTTCCTCACGCTACTCCCGCAGCACTTTGGGTTGACGGAGTATTACCGCAGTTTGGGTTACCAGCTTTTCACAGAGACGGTGGATAGTAAGGTGCTTTGGGTGCCTAGGGTGGAGATTGCCCCTATGATCAGTTCTGTGAGTGGACAGCTTGAAAAATGCGAGGAAACCATGGCGGTTCGGTTACCTGTCACCGCTAGAATAGGGGGATGAGAGCCCGGATCGTTCATGAATGACAATGTATACTTAGATGCTTTTGGGCTTGAACAAGAGCTTCCCCGGCTACAAAAGCAATCGCGCCTGTTATACCAACTTCAATTGCCGGTTTTGCCCACCTTACCCAAGCCTAATCCCCCCGGAGATTTTCTGGATATTGGTACTGGGCCCGGCGTGTTTTTGTCTTTGCTGCAAAACCATCCTGATTTCAAGGACTATCGGTTTACTGGGTTAGATCTGTCCAAGGAACTCCTGTTTGTAGCGGGTTTGCACAACAACAATATTGATTGGGTACAGGGCTCGGCCTACGCACTTCCCTTTCCTGATCATAGTTTTGACCTCGTGCATGCCAGCTTCTTGTTCATCCATCTGTTGGAACCCGAAAAAGCCTTGGCAGAAATCCAACGCGTGTTGCGACCTGGGGGCTATGCCCATATCGTAGATATCAATGACAGTACCTTTCAAGGGGCCGAGGTGTTGGAGACTTTGGTAAAGGCGCACGGTGAAGTACATGCCGGAGACCGGACTGTTTTGGATAAGCTTCCGGAGTTGGTGAATAGTCAGGACCTCTGTTTAGCCTGTCAGCAGGCTGTGACAGTGGATAATAGCGGAACCCAGGAATCTCCGCTCTTGGAGGACTTCCATTTGCGCTTGCCACCTCATGTAGGCTGGAGTTTGCTCAGCTTTATGGGACAGCGCCCTGAAATCAAGGAAGAGTTTGAGGCTGCCAAGAATGCCTACGAGGCTTCTACACAGCCCTTCTCCATCCAACTGCAGACTCAGGTATACCGAAAGCCTAGCCAATAACCAACTTGTAGCCCGTACCGTGCAAGTTGATGATGTTGACCGAGGGGTCCTCTTTGAGATACTTCCTTAGCCGTGAGATGAATACATCCATACTGCGGGAGTTGAAAAAAGAATCGTCTCCCCAGATAGCCAGCAGGATGCTCTCCTTAGTGAGTAGCCTGTTGGCGTTTTGGCATAATAGCTTCAGCAGTTCGGCCTCACGAGCCGTCATGCGTTGATGGCCTTCGCCTAGCGTTAGGGTCAGTTTTTGGCTGTCGAATTCATAGAGCCCAAGGGTAAAGTGAGTTTGCTCAGTATCATCACCTGTAGTGGGCAGCAACCTTTGTTGGCTTAGTAGTACCCGCATCCGTACCATAAGTTCCTCCATACTAAAGGGCTTCCGTAGGTAGTCGTTGCCTCCGGCTTCAAAACCCTCCACTACATCCTTGCCTTGGCTCTTGGCGGTTAGGAACAAGATGGGTGTGGTGCGGTCCGTTTCCCTGATCGTTTTGGCTACCTCAAAGCCACTGATACCGGGTAGCATCACATCCAGAATCAGGAGGTCGGGAGATTGGCCGTGATAAGCCTTCAGACCCGTTTCTCCATCCAGGCAATGCGTAACCCCAAACCCC
>JBCBHI010000732.1:0-3271 GCA_038525885.1 Bacteroidota bacterium | reverse complement strand
GGCGAATTATGCAATTTAAAATCCTATTGTTGGCAAACTGAAAGATCAATAGACAATTTCCTACCCAAGGACAATACGGATAATAATAACGTATTGTGTTTACTAGAACCATTTGACCAGAGCATTGTGGATAAGCTCGACGATTCGTTTGACAACCTTTGTAAATTTAGACGCCTTGCGCTCATAAATCACCCTAATATTGATAATGAAGTAACATGGCCCGAAGGATTCGACCCCGCTAGTTGTGGAAACGCCTTAAGGGAAGACATATCTTATCAAACAGAGTGGGAACCAGGTATCACACTATTCCCTAATCCTACTCAGGAGATGCTATTCATCAATTTCGGTGAATTAGTAGAAGATCCTATAGTGGATATATTGATAGTAAACTTGAACGGGCAGGAGGTGCTAAATAGAACAGTAATAGTAGAAAAAGATTACCCAGCTGAACTGAATATTAGCACATTCACAAAAGGAATGTATCAAGTAGTGATTAAGGGTCAAAACACTCACGTTGTTGAGAAATTCATAGTCAAATAAGAACCTCCAATTCATAAAATTCCACGAATAGCCACCCGAAACCGGGTGGCTGTTTTCTGATCCTCTATTCTCTCAGTGCTTTCCAGGTTTGCTGTACGTAGGCCTGATTTTTCTTGGTAATGTCTTGGTTGGCCATCATTAGGTACCCCATTCCCGTTTCCGGGTCGAAGCGCAAAATGGCGCTGGCCCCGGGATCAGAACCCGTATGGCCGATCATACCGGAGGAAGCATGGCTAAAGAAAAGGCCAATGTTTCGCTGTTCGTAATTCATATTCTCCACGTGCCAGGCATCACCAAAACTGGGATCGAAGATCTCCTCCCAAGAGGCCTCAGTCAGCAAGCCGGACTGGCCCTGGTAGCCACGGATAGCTTCTTGCAGGTACTTGGCCATATCTTCCGCCGAGGTGCGAAAACCCCCGTCAGGGTAGGTACATAGCGTATAGGTAGGCACAGGCCGGCGATTGCCTTTGTAGAGGGTAGCGTGCTGGTCTAGCGCAATAGAGCCATAGCTCCAGCCCGAGTGCGACATCCCAAGCGGGTCCAAAATGTATTGCTGAGTATACTCGGCAAAATCTTGCCCAGTAGCCTGCTCCACTACGTAGGCCGCCAGCGTCGCAGCAATATTTGAATACTCATAATACGTTCCCGCTGGGTGCTTACTGTAGTTCATGCGCGTATACATGCGCCCGCCGGGCACCAGGTAGCTCTTAAGGTACTCCCCCATCGTCATCTCAGGTTCATAGTCCTTCGTGTAGCTGCGGCGGTAGGCCGCAAAGTCGATGATCCCCGAAGTGTGCGTAGCCAGGTGTCGGGCGGTAATCACATTTTCCTCCCCAAACCGAGGCGAAGCTACCTTAAAATCCAGGTAGGTATTGATGTCCTCATCCAAGTCCAGATGGCCCTGCTCTACCGCCTTCATCATGGCAATAGCGATAAACGTTTTGCTTACAGAGCCTACGTTCTGCACCGTTTGGGCCGTGTAGGGCTTCTGAGCCTCCAGGTCAGCGTAGCCATTGCCTTCCAGCTTCAGCACCTGGTCAGAGTCTACTACCGCCACGGAGTAACCCACCAGCGGTTCATTTTGAGCATGCAGTGTAGCAATCGAGAATAGGAACAGTGTCCCAAAAATCAGTTGTTGTTTCATTATAGTTGCGGAGTTTGCAAGTTTAGATGCTAACAGAAGCGAACAGGTTGCACCCACCCACACCAAAAGGGATAGTCCAACCCCATATGAATTAGGACCGGGCGTGGCTAATGCCCTGCAAAAGGGGAGTTCACAAAACATTCTCGAATTAGCACATTGTCCCATTGCCACATTAACGCATTAGCACATTGACTAATCGGCTCATTGAACCATCATTTCATCACCGGATTGCCGCAAATTGGCTCATTTCTTTCCTTCTGGCTTCTCACTTCTCGCTTCTCAATTCTACCTTTAAGGCATGCCCCTACTCCCCCCTTCAAGCTTCCCCAATGCATGGTACATGCGCAGCGGCCATATGGAAACCATCGTTCCTAGTCTACGGCGCAAAGTGCCCGTACCGTACGTACGGGAGCGCATCAGCACACCCGATGATGACTTCCTGGATTTGGACTGGCTCACTCAAGGCAGTGACAAGCTGCTGGTGGTTACCCATGGGCTAGAGGGTTCATCCGAGCGGCACTATGTAGCCGGTACGGCCAAGGCAATGCATGCCCAGGGTTGGGATGTACTGGCCTGGAACTGCCGCTCATGCAGTGGGGAGATGAACCGACAGTTCCGCCTTTACCACCACGGCGAGACGGAAGACATTCACCACGTAATGCAGCATGCCCTGGCCCAAAAGAAATACACCACCGTGGCCCTGGTAGGCTACAGCATGGGCGGCAGCATTACCTTCCGCTATCTGGCTAACTATGCGGACCAACTCCCCCCCAGCGTAAAAGCCGGGGTGGCCGTAAGTACCCCCGTAGACTTGAAGCAAAGTGCTGCCGAACTGGAAAAGCGAAGCAATGCCTTTTACCGCCGCCGCTTCATCAACAAGTTGCGGAAAAAGCTCTACATCAAAGCCGAAGAATACCCCGGCCGCATCGACGTGGAGCGGTTGGCCAAGGTGAAGACCTTCGCCGAATTTGACACCTACTTTTCGGCCCCCATGTTCGGCTTTGCCGATGCTGACGACTTCTATGCCAATGCCAGCGCACTACCCCACCTACCCCAACTGACCGTTCCTTCCCTCCTACTCAACGCCACCAACGACCCCATGCTCAGCGAAAGCTGTTACCCAAAGGCCCTGGCCCAAACTCACCCCTACCTGCATCTGGAAATCACCGACAACGGCGGCCACACCGGATTCTGGCGCCCGGGTGACGAGTACACCTTCGCCGATAAGCGGATAGTGCAGTGGCTGAAGGAAGTGATTTAGAAATGAATTTGGGTGAAATGATCTGCTAGACGAAGAGTCGCAGCCAAGGGAAGCATGTTAGCAGATAAGGGGTCAGACGGCTTTTTGCAAGACGCACAAGAGCCGTCTGACCCCTGCGGACTTGGTATAATTTCATTTGGAGCGCTGCGCGCTCAAAGAATCTATTTCAAGCGTAATCGCTTGGAATTGCTTTCCGTTGCAGCCTCCTGACTACACCTTAAGGAACTGATTAACAAAAGGTTAGGTCCATTTCGTACAGCCTGGAGGCTGTTTCGGGTTGTGGTCACAGGGCAGGAGCCCTGCGACAGTCCCTTGCGGAAAAAAGG
>JBCBHI010000731.1:0-3278 GCA_038525885.1 Bacteroidota bacterium | reverse complement strand
CTAAAACACCAACAACGGCGAGGCCGAAAGCAGCCAGGAAATAGAGAGATCATCAATCCATCATTTCATTACCGAATTAACACATTGACTAGGTAACTCTTGTATACGCATTGTAAACTGTTTACAACCGTTTTACAGCCACTATTCTCATCATTTTAGCCCCTTCTGCCTTGTTTCACGGTATGCTTCCCTCCTACCATGGGGGGGCTAACATTTATCAAATCCACACTGGAAAAACGATCAATGATGAGAAAGATCTCTTTTAATAACCTACTTATTCAACTGTCCATGATATTTAGCTTTTCCTGCACTTCCTCCTGGATATATGCTCAACCCATTCGCCATCGAACTAAAGGGGAAATATTTGAAGAATATTCTATGATGCGGGGAAATAACCCTAGCAGCAACCTAAACATAGTCTGGTCCTGTATTGATTTATGCGAATTCCCTGATGCCATAGACATGTATACACCGCCGGGAATAACAGAAGAGAAATTATCTTTTTATCCTGACTCAGCTGAATTATTTGAAGATATAAATTTGCTAATACAACATGAGGAAGAATGGTCACAGTATGTTGCCGCTGAGGCAAGGTTAACCAGAGGGATTCTTCATTACTATGTCAATCAATATGAAAAGGCCTTAGGTGACTATTTCATAGGTCTCGCATATTTGGATGCTTATGAAAGCCAAATTATACGTAAGTATTACTTAAAAAGGAAGTTCTATGTTGCCCTGGCAGCGCTCTACTACCATAAGGATGGAAGCCTGACTGATGAAAATGCCAGGCAAGCATTATTATATTTAGACAAAATTGATATCAGGACGTCTCATGAACCAGATTCGTTTTCCTTCTATTTGGAAGAAAAAAAAGAGCTACTCAGGTTTCTTAACCGCGAGGAGGAGATAGTAACCCACTATAAATCTTTGATTCAATTTGAGTATCAAAGATTTCTCAACCTTACAGAACGTGATCTGTTTTTCAGGTCTGAACACTACTACCATCTCATTCTGCGTGCATATGATTTGGTTACCTACTACCAGGAGATTGGCGATCATAAAAAATCAGACCACCTAGTGACGGCGCTACGAAAGTTGCTACCACCAAAAAGTGACGGTCAATTGTATACCCAGTTCCCTACGGAAAGGCTTCCCTACATTATGGGTGGGGCATACGCTCATAAAAGTGATGTTGGGGATTTGTCTTGGGATTATGAAACGATTGCTGATTTCATCAAATTCATGACAACACAATAGGTTTTAACTCACCACCAGATATGTCCTAGTTGGATGTGGGGTGTTTTTAACCGAAAACGGCGAGATAATTGGTGCTGAGGAGGCCTTACGGCCTGGTAGTCAGAGACTACCGTCATTTTTAGTCACCAGTCTGGAGACTGGCGACAGTAGTGAAGTTAGTGGCTAGAGACAGAACATACATTTACATTATGTCTTGTTTTCTAGAAAAACCAAAGCTTGATGGCCAGGGCGGTAACGGTGACCATCAGGAAACCACGAATGTACTTATCGGGGATGCCCACGGACCATCGGCTGGCGGTCCAGCCGCCTAGCGCGGTGCCTGCGGCTAGGGTAAGTCCATATTCCCAACGGACCATATCGTTGGCGATGAAGATGACCAAGGCCACAACGGTGTAGCAGAGTGCTACAAACACTTTTATGCTGTTCACCTTGGTCATGGGCAAGTGATGCACCAGAGAAAGGGCAGCTATCAGGAAGAATCCGATACCCGCCTGGATAAACCCACCATAAATGCCAAGAAAAAAGAACAGCACAATGCTCAGGGCGTTCCTTTTTTTACTGAACACACCTTCTTCAGTAGTGGCTTTCATTCCCGGTTTGAAAACGGTGATGAGCATAACCCCAATCATGACCACGGCCAGGACTTTGTTGAATACATCGTCCACAATCTTGACGGCGAACAAGGAACCCAATACCGATCCTAAGCAGGCCGAGATGGCTACCCAATAGGAATAGGGCACTACACTGATGCCTTTACTACGGAAGCCCCGTACTGAGAATACATTTTGGAAAAAGATGCCCAGCCGGTTGGTGGCATTGGCCACTGGCGAGGGAATGCCCAAGAAGATAAGTACCGGAAGGGTAAGCAAAGAGCCGCCTCCAGCAATAACATTGATAAAGCCAGCAATAAAGCCGACCCCTACTAGCATGGCAATTTCGAGCAGGGACATGATACGACAGGGGTTGAATGGAGAGTTGGAAAATGGACCACTGAAAGCAAAGCTAGTAGAAAGGAGACAAGGTGGAATGGTTTTCACTCCATATGCCTGATAAAGCCTAACCTAAACCGGGTGCCAAGCCTGGGCATACTGGTTTGCCTCCCAAGCTTCCGCAGTTTGGCTACATCCTTCCGCAATTCGGCTACGCCAGGGCGGTGAAGACTATCGACTTTTGAAACTCCAAAATCAAAAGGATAGCAACATGGAAAATCAAAAGGATAAGAAAGTATGGTTCATTACGGGTTCCTCCCGAGGATTTGGTAGAATCTGGACGGAGGCTGCGCTAGAGCGCGGGGATCAGGTGGCCGCCACGGCCCGCAGGTTGGAGAGCATCGCTGATCTGCAAGCAAAGTATGGGGAGCAGGTGCTTACCCTGCCGCTGGACGTAACTAAGCCGGACCAAGTAAAGGCCGCCCTACAACAAGCGCATGCCCATTTCGGCAGACTAGATGTAGTCATGAACAATGCGGGCTATTCTCTGGTGGGGACAGTGGAAGAAGCTGGCCTGGATGAGGTACGTGCCCTCTACGAAACCAATGTATTCGGTACCCTTACGGTTATCCAGGAGGCCCTACCAATGCTACGCAAGCAAGGGGGTGGTCATATTCTGGGGGTATCCAGTAGTTTGGGGCATGAGGCTATGCCCGTGATTGGTTACTATTGCTCCACCAAGTGGGCTTTTGAGGCCCTGCACGAGAGTCTGGCCGCTGAAGTAGAGGCCTTTGGCATACAGGTTACGCTGATTGAACCTGGAGCCTATGCTACTGAATTTGGCAGCCCGGAGTCTCTGAAAATGGCAGCCCGAAGTTTGGATATCTACACTGATTTCAAACAGCAGTTTATGCAAGGCCTGCAAACTCTGGAACGAGGTAACCCTAGTGCCACCCCAGAAGCCATTTTCAAAGTGGTAGATGCCCCTCAACCTCCCCTCCAGCCTTTGTTGGTAGGCCTTCCGGACAGAAGGTAGGGTTTTATCCCCCAAAAAGAGCCGGAGGGGAGGTTGAGGGGCATCTACCACTTTGA
>JBCBHI010000730.1:0-3281 GCA_038525885.1 Bacteroidota bacterium | reverse complement strand
GCTCCGTTTCATAGTAAGTCATTATTCTAAAAAGTATAGTACGGGTAAATGACTAAAAAATGATAGGGATGGGACCCTTCTCGAAGTATAGTTATCTAATAAAGGAAGGTAATCTTAATTATTCAATGTTTAGGCAAATTCAATCCTTGCAAGGGTTGTTGGTAGGCTTGCCATGTAGCCTCTAATGCAGCAAGCCTGTTTATCCCGGTCTCAAAACTGTAACGCAAGCAGATTCCGTCCTACCATTTTCAGCAGGGTAGTTACCAATTACGAACTAGCTGATGCATGAGCGTAGGATAGCCCATAGCTAGTGGTTACTCACAGGAATGTGGCCAATAGAAAGCTTACTCCAAGTCCATGGCTTGCCAGCGTTGCTGGTATTGGGTCAGCTCTGCCGGGCGATATTGTTCTGCCAGGGTGAGTGCCTTCTGGCCGGCCTCAGTGACCTTGGTCAGGTTGCCCTGGGCCTGCTGGGTTTCTGCCAGGGTCATCCACAGGTGGGCCGAGTTTGGGAAATAGCTTACCCCTAGCTCAGCCAGAGATAAGACTTGCTGGGGAGTGCCCCAGCGTTTGGCCCCATGGATTCGGCCCGAAAAACTATAGCCATAGCCATGGGCGGTTTCTACGGGCAGTATGGCGAATCCGTAGTGTTCGGAAAGCCCCTTATAGTACTCCCGGTAGTAGGTTTGGGCGTAGTCCTCCTCCGTATCCCAACCCGAGAAGCCTGGGTTGCGCCAAAGGGTATTGGGGTAGATGGCCTCAAACCCGGAGCGGAGCCCGGCTAGCGCCATAAGGTAGTGCTCCTCCTCATCCAGTACCTCCACTTTGATGTTCACCCGGTTGGGTTGGTAAGTCTGCAAGAACGTTTGCGCTTGGGCAAAGGCCTCCTCGGACCCACGAAAAGTGCTAAAATCATTGCGCGAACGGCCCAGATAGAAGGTAGCCCGGGGCCGCTGAGTATTTGCATTTTGTCCGGTGATCTCCTCAAATAGGGGAGTGCCCTCTACCCGGTCCCACTCCAAGTGGGCAGACAGGGCCAGGTAGGCATCAAAAAGGTCGGGCTGGTTTAGGAAAGCCTCGTACAGCACCCCGCAGGTGGGGGATAGGCCTACCAGAGTGCGGTGATCGTTGAGCCGGTAGGTGCGCTCTAGGTAGGGGATCAGCTCCTCTTGGTAAAACTGGAGGTGCTTTTCCGGGATGCCTCCCCAGCGCGGGTAGCTGAGTTCCCGGCGTTTGTCAAACTCGCCGTTGGTAATGCCCACAATGATGGATTCGGGCATCTTGCTGCGTGCCGCCATCAGGTTGCTCACGGCGCGGGCGGGCTCAAAGAGGAACTCGGCCTCTAGCACCAGTACCAAGGGGTAGCTGTGTACGTGTTCGTTGTACAGCGGGGGCAAGGAGACGTAGAGCATTTTAGTTTCCCCCAGTACTTCGGAGGCAAAAGACTCTCGGTGCCCGAAGGAGATTACGTCCTGGCTGGTGGAGGTGGCTACTACCGGAGGCTGTTCGGGTTGGGCCTGGGAGCAGGATGCGGCAAAAACGAACAAAACACACAGACTAAAAACGCGGCACAGAACGGTAGGCATAGCGAAAAATGGAGATGTAGGTAGGCTGTAAGTATACACGAATTCTGCCTGTAGGAGGGGTTCATTAACACTTCATTAACAGGTGAAACCTTGCGTGAGGGTTTCCTATAGCTGAGGTACAGTGGAAGAAAGAGAGCGGACAAAATAGGACTACCCCCGGCAAAGCGCCGCAATTTTCTATGGATGGTGGTTGGTTGGGGGGCAGGTTGAGAGTGGATATACGCCCTTGAGGAGTAACAATTGTCTATATTATGGTTTTTGGTGAGTAGCAACGCATACAGAATGCTGGAACAGCTCAAGGAGAACTTGCTAGCGGTGGTGCCCTTCCAGGAAGAGGAGATCCACCAGATTGTGAATAGTTTTCAAATAGTGACTTTGGCGCGCAAGGAGTTCTTTTTGCAAGAGGGGGAGGTGTGCCATCGGGTGGGGTTCCTCACGGAGGGGGTTATTCGTAGTTTCTTAGTTTACGAGGGGTTAGAAAAAACCTGCTACCTCACCCTGAAGAACAACTGGATTGCAGACCTGGACAGTTTAGGTACCGGAGCACGCTCCACCAAAAACCTGCAAGCCCTAAAGCCCTCCACTTTATACACCATAGATCATGAAGACCTGGTATTGCTGTACCACAGATTTCCTACTATGGAAAGGTTTGGTCGGTTACTGATGGAGCAGATAGCAAAACTGACCATCCAGCTGGCCACCAGCCTGGCCATTCACAAACCAGAGGACCGATACAAACAATTGCTGCATGCCGAACCTGATATCTTTCAGGAGGTACCCCAAAAATACATTGCCAACATGCTAGGCATGGAGCCTGAAAGCCTAAGCCGAATCAGAAAACGGATGGCAATGCAAAAAGCTTAACAAAAGTCAACGATTTCCTGCTGGCCCCCTCTCTAAGTTTACCCCTATACAACTCGAATTAAGAAACCATATGGGGTATAGTAAGATAGTATTGCATGAGTATGGTGGGCCAGAGGTGCTACAGGTAGAAGAAGAGGCCATGTTGCCAGAGCCCAAATCAAACGAGGTCAGAATCCGGGTACAAGCCTCTAGCGCGGCTTTTACTGACTGCATGGTGCGGGAGGGCAAATACCCGGGCACGCGCGGCGTAAAGCCCCCCATGACTCCAGGGTATGACATGGTAGGGGTGGTAGATAAGGTAGGCACCGCAGTTAAAAGGCTAAAGGTAGGGCAGAAGGTAGCCGAACTTACCGTGTACGGTGCCTATACAGAATACCTCTGTCTGGCTGAAGACCGGCTAGTGCCGGTGCCAGAGGAGCTGGACCCCGCCGAAGCGGTCAGTATGATTTTGTCTTATATGACGGCCTATCAGATGTTGCATCGGTTTGCAAAGGTGAAACTGGGCGACAAGATATTGATCACGGGTGCGGGTGGTGCTGTGGGTACGGCCTTGCTGCAACTGGGGCAGCTAAAGGGACTAGAAATGTACGGTACGGAGTCTGAGAGAAAGCTTGAGCTGGTATCCTCCCTGGGCGGTACGCCCATCAACTATAAGACCGAGCAGGTGCCACAGCGGATCAAAGAACTTTGCCCCACCGGAGTGGATGCGGTCTTTGACGGAGTGGGTGATTTTTTGTCCTCGTACCGGATGCTCAACCAGCGTGGAACCCTGGTGCGGTATGGAGTGGCGAGTGCGGGCACCCGCTGGACCTTGGGTACCTTGCTACATCT
>JBCBHI010000729.1:0-3282 GCA_038525885.1 Bacteroidota bacterium | reverse complement strand
ATGCCAAGCACAAACAACTGAGTCCAAAGTATATGGTAACGGTAACGTTTTCGGGAAAATATTATTCCGAAGAATAATCCAATTTAATCACAATTTTGCATTATCGTTTTCCGGCCACTTCTTTCACCACTCTATCGGAGTTTTACCTTTTCCAATAAGAAATGAATTCGCCTGACTGAAGTGCTTACACCCTAAAAAGCCTCGGTGCGCTGACAGTGGGGAGGGGTGCGGCGCCTTCAGGATGTGGTGCCGGAAGGGATCTATCACAGCCCCTTTTTTCTGGGCGTAGGAACCCCACAGCATAAAAACAACGTCCTGTTTCTCTTCAGATATCTTTCGTATCACCGCATCCGTAAAGGATTCCCATCCTTTCTTCTGGTGAGAACCTGCTTGGTGAGCCCTTACCGTGAGGGTAGCATTTAATAAGAGAACACCCTGATCTGCCCACCGAACTAAATTACCCGAAGGAGGAATCTCGCCCCCCATATCATCCTTTATTTCCTTGAAAATGTTAATCAATGAGGGCGGCATGGGTACCCCATCATTCACCGAGAAACAAAGGCCATGTGCCTGTCCGGGCCCGTGGTAAGGATCTTGCCCCAGGATAACCACCCGTACAGCATCAAAAGGGCAATGATCAAAGGCATTGAAAATGAATCTACCCGATGGATACACTGCAAATTTGGAATACTCTGTCTTCACAAACTCCACCAACTGTTGGAAATAGGGCTTCGAAAATTCTTCCCCTAGTCTATCTTTCCAACTTGATTCGATTTTCACCTCCATTGCACTCTGATTTTCGTATTTTTAAACCAAAATATTTTATTCTAAACCTGTACCCACTGAGCTACCCGCTTGTAACCTTCGGATAATATTCTCACATGGTAACCGCCACAACGAAAGGTATTAAAGTATCCATAGAAACCGAGTATCAGCCGGACTACTCCAGCCCTATGCAGATGCATTATGTGTTTACCTATCGGGTCACTATTGAGAACGAAAGCGATCATACGATCCAATTGTTACGCCGCCATTGGTTTATTCATGATACCAACCATGATCCTTACGAGGTAGAAGGAGAAGGCGTGGTGGGCAAAAAGCCCGTTTTGGAGCCAGGTCAGAAACATCAGTATGTCTCCGGATGCAACTTAAAATCCGGAATGGGAAAAATGTACGGCACCTATCTCATGGAAAGGGTACTGGACGGGAAAAATTTTAACGTGGAAATTCCCGTTTTCTCCATGGTGGTTCCCTTTCGTCTCAATTGATGAGTCTCTCGGACCGCTGGCTTTTAGCCCGCGCTGCGCTGCGCAACGCAATCATTCCTACCCCCACTAAAAATCTACCGGACTTCGTGCAGCAGGTTCTGCGGCAGGTCATACAACCTTCCAAAGACGCTTCTCCACATTTTTTACCTCTGAACACTGTTCGCAAATCATGGCTGGCAGAAACTAAACGAATCCAAATCACAGATTTGGGAGCAGGGTCTCACCGCAGCCACTCTACTCAGCGCTCAGTAGCCAGCCTGGTACGGCATAGCAGCACGCCACCTAGGTTTTCTCGTTTGCTCACTCATCTCATTCAGTTTATGGGATGCACTACCGTGGCCGAGCTAGGCACCTCTGTTGGGCTCAACACCCTTTACCTGCGGCTCGCTTTACCCCCCCACGGGCAACTTTTCTCCTTTGAAGGCTGCCCAGAAATCGCCCAATGGGCCATACAAGGTTTTGAGCAATATGCCTCCCTGCCTATTCAGACCATCATCGGAGATTTGGACCAGACCTGGCCCACCTTCATGGCAAAGGCCCCACCTCTAGATTTGGTGTATATGGACGCAAACCACCGGCTTGGCCCCACCCTTCAGTACTTTGATACTATGCTACCAAAATTACACCCTGGCAGTATAGTGGTGGTAGATGACATTTATTGGTCTCGGGAAATGAAAAAAGCATGGCATTCTCTTCGAAGTCATCCACAAGTAAGCCTAAGTATTGATGTATTCGAAGCCGGCCTCCTGTTCTTCAATCCTGAGTTACCTTCCGGTTCATATCGGCTTCGGTACTAAAATCGCTATCGTTTGCAGCGAAAATTCGCTAAAGCTTTCCCTACCTTTTTTTCATAAACTACCTTTATGCTTTGGCACATCATCCCATGGAAACCACCATTACAGATCAACTATTTGTTATCGACTTCGATAGCACTTTCACCCAAGTAGAAGCCTTGGATGAACTGGCAGAGATTCTTTTGGCCGGCAAGCCCGAGAGGAATGCTGTGGTAGATAAAATCCAGGACATCACCAATCAGGCTATGGAAGGAAACCTATCCTTTCGTCAGTCCCTGGAAGGCCGCTTAGCCTTGCTAAAAGCCCATCGAGACCATCTGCCAGAGCTCATTGAAAGGCTAAAAGGGAAGGTTTCCCCGTCGTTCCGCCGAAACCGGGAGTTTTTCCGCGAAAACCAGGACCAAGTCATTATCCTGAGTAATGGTTTTCGCGATTTTATTGTCCCTATTGTCGCGGACTATGGTATATCCGAGGACCGGGTGTATGCCAACGAATTTACTTTTGGAGAAGATGGGTTTATAACCGGGTTCAATCCCAACAACCCACTTTCCGAATCAGGAGGAAAAGTAAGGGTGCTAGAACAGCTGAACCATAAAGGCGAAATCTATGTAATTGGGGACGGATACAATGATTATGAGGTCCGAAAAGCTGGCTTGGCCCATCGGTTTTATGCCTTCACAGAAAACGTACGCCGCAATTCCGTGCTTTCCCTGGCTGACCATGAAGCCCCCTCTTTAGATGAAGTTTTATACTTGCATAAAATGAATACCGTGCTCTCATACCCCAAAAACCGCATCAAAGTACTGTTATTAGAAAATATCCACCCAGAAGCAGAAAGGCTGCTGAAGGAGGAAGGTTATCAAGTAGAAATCCATGCGGGTGGCATGGACGAGGATGAACTTTGCGAGCGTATACAGAACGTCCAAATACTAGGTATTCGTTCCAAAACTCAAGTCACGGCCCGGGTACTGGAACACGCCAACCGATTGATCGCTATTGGGGCTTTTTGTATTGGCACCAACCAAATAGATCTGGAGTCCTGCCAGCAAAAGGGGGTAGCAGTATTCAATGCTCCGTACAGCAATACTCGTAGTGTAGTTGAGTTGGCTCTAGCTGAGATGATTTTGCTGATGCGAAACCTGCCTGATAAGGTTTCGGCTATGCATGAAGGGGGCTGGAAAAAAGCTGCTTGCCAATGTTACCATAGCCAATGATGCCCA
>JBCBHI010000728.1:0-3290 GCA_038525885.1 Bacteroidota bacterium | reverse complement strand
CCCCCATGAGCTACATGATTTCCATGTGGACATCAAGGTAGACGATGAGGACCTGACCATCATGGATTTTACTGGCTACATTGACGACTCCGACTTCCATTTCAACGGCCTGATGCACGACTACGGCTTCTGGATGCAGCCGGAGTTCAACGGAGATGTGGACCTAGACGTAACCCTGAGTTCTGACTTGCTCCGGCTAGAGAACATCTTCACCTACCAGGGGGAAAACTACGTGCCCGAAGATTACCGGCACGAAGAACTCGAAGGATTTGTGGTGCACGCCAACACCAGCCTGCACTTCAAGCAATCGCAACTGCACTCCATTGACCTGGATCTGGACCGGCTAGAAGCCAAAATGCACCTACATCCGCTCCGCTTCGAGCGATTCTCGGGTCAATTCCATTACGAAGATGAGCACCTAGTGATGACAGACTTCCAGGGGCAGATGGGCCGTACGGAGTTTGAAGCCGATATGGATTATTACCTAGGCGATGACCCCAGTGTGCGCAAGCGCGACAACTATCTGGACCTGGCGGCTACCTACATCGATCTGGATGAGCTCACTAATTTCAACCTGGGGCCTGCTGAAGCCGAAGGCGCTGGGAGCAATCCTCCTGCCGCCGATACTATCTCCCACGAAGACGCCTACAACCTATACGACCTGCCCTTCACGGACATGCGCTTTTTGCTCAGTGTAGACCACTTCATCTACCACCGGGTAGACCTACAAAAAATCAAGGCCAAGCTGCGCACCACCCAGGACCACTACCTTTACGTAGACACCTTGTCCTTCCGCGCTGCCGGGGGCAACTTCCGCATGAACGGTTACTTCAACGGCAGCGATCCCGATCATATTTACCTGAAACCCAAGCTACAAGTAGAGCATGCAGATATTGACGGGTTGCTCTTTAAGTTCGAAAGCCATGGGGAGGACGAGCCCCTCTCCGAGAACATCCACGGCAGCCTCACGGCCGATATTGACGGCAACATCCGCATCTACCCCGACTTTGTCCCCAATCTGGACGAGTCCGAGATCCATATGGATATTGAAGTACTGGAGGGCCGTCTGGTCAATTACTCCGCCATGGAACTGCTCTCCGACTACATGGGCAATAAGGACCTGACCAACATCCGGTTCGACACCCTCACCAATCACATGGACATGACCAACGGCCTGCTCACCATCCCCAACATGACCATCGAGTCTACCATCGGGCATTTTGAGCTTAGCGGTCAGCAGGACCTGGATTTCAACATGGAATACTACCTGCGCATTCCCTGGACGTTGATCACACAGGGCACCCGCAACAAACTGTTCGGGGGCAGAAACAAAGACCCCAAAGTAGGCGAGGATGAAATTGTGAAATACGATCCTACCCGTAACGTACGCTTCCTCAACCTGAAGATCGCCGGAAACATCGACGATTATTCAGTAGGCCTCGGAAAAGACGGCGAGTAAATTCAGACTGAAAAAAACAGGGGTCAGACGGGTATCTTAATAACGCAAATACCCGTCTGACCCCTAAAATCCCAACTATCGCGAGCCTATCTGGTTCGTGACTACGGATCGAGGAAGCCTCCTGGCTTCCCCTCCAAACCAAATCCTAAAACAGCATATAGCCCACCGACAGCATCAGCTGGCTAGCCCGCTGGTCTAGCGTCACTGGGTTACCCGCCGCATCATTGATCAAGGCCCCGTAGCGACCCAGAGACCCCTCATACTTCAGGTCCATGGTGAGCTTGCCCAGATCTACGCCTACCCCGGCTTGGTAGCCCCAGGCACCAGAATCATACAACTCCGTGATGTCCTCCTTGGTGCCTTCTCCCGCTACCGTACGCAGTTCAGAGGCCGAGATGATCCCCGACCATACCCCGCCGGCAAAGGCCCGAAAAGGCCCCAACTTGTAGCCAAGCAATACCGGTACGTCAAACCGATTGAAGGTATAGTCCACCACTTGCCCGCCCACTACTGAGGGGTCAGAGAAGTCAATCAGCTGCCCACTAGCATTCGTATACAGAGCCTCAGGCTGCACGTACAAATTGCCCAGCGTGATCCGGGTCATTACCCCCGCATGAAAGCCAAACTTGCGTTCCCCATTTTGGAAATCCGTAACGTTATCCGCCACACTCAAGTTAGAAGAACTTACCCCTACCTTAGGTCCTACCGTAAATATCTGAGCCTGGCTGGCCCCTACCAGTAGCACCGCCATTGCCGTTATCAATACTTTTCTCATGAAGGTTTTGCTTCTTTTTTCACAATCGTCTACCAATAACGTGCCGAACTCGATTTAGTATCTCAGCCCCAACCTGTTCATTTGCCGCGAGCCTATCTGGCTTGTGACCAAAGATCGCGGAAGCCTCCTGGCTTCTATTAAAGAACAAAAAGGATACGGATGAAATGAATAGCTGCATGCAGAGTCGCTGCCCAGGAAGGTTGGTGAGCAGAATAGGGGCTTGGTTTAATTTTCATAAATAGCGCGGCTACGCAACGCGCTCATATAACATCACCGCAAACTGTCACGAACTGTCGCGAGTCTATCTGGCTCGTGACCACGGATCGTGGAAGCCTCCTGGCTTCCCGAACGCGACAGCGTTCGACAAACCAAGCCGCCAACTGCCCCCAACCTCAGATAGCACCAAGAATAACTGTATGAAGAGCAGCCTGGGGATAAGGGGTCAGACCGGTCTTTCATTATGTAGATCCCGGACTAGGCGTCCCCGTCTGACCCCTGCTCCACTGCACAAAATCCTTACCCTACTAGTATATTGGGTAGAACCCTCACCGTATGCACTACCAGACCCACCCGCTTCCTGATTCCTTGCAGCCCTGGCTTCGGGAGCTATGGGAATTGCGGGGCAATGAATATGCCGCCCCCATTACCCTCTACCCAGACGGCATGGTAGATGTATTGCTGAATTTCGGGCCAGAGTACAGTTTCACTTACCAAGGCGAAAGCCAGCCCTTGCCTACCGGCAACCACGTATCGGGAGTATTGCTGCACCCACTTACACTGAACTTGCACTCTGAGGTGCACGTTTTCGGGCTTCGTTTTTCACCCGAACTGTTCTACCAAGCCTGCCCGCAGCTAAGCCACCAAGAGCGGACCCAAATTTTGGTCCTCCCTCCCCTACCTGCATGGGTACCTACCGGGCTTGATCGGGCTTCCGACATCATAGCACATCTTGCCCAGCACCTGACCGCTCCACCCGAACCCTCCCCCGTGAGCCTAGCCATTGCCCACTTGGAAAAGCACCGGGGAGTCGTTCCCATTTCGGAACTGGCGCGCGAG
>JBCBHI010000727.1:0-3294 GCA_038525885.1 Bacteroidota bacterium | reverse complement strand
ATGTTGATCACCGGAAATACCTTGGCAAAAAGGAAGAATGCGGTAAAGAACAACCCAAAGGTGAACATGTACATGCCGATGTCATACAGGGTGGGATTAAAATAGGCCCAGCTAGAAGGCAGATAATCCCGGTGCAACGAGGTCACAATAATTACAAAGCGCTCGAACCACATTCCGATGTTCACGATGATAGACAGAATGAAAGTAGCCACGATACTGGTCCGGATCTTTTTGAACCAGAACAATTGAGGGCTAATCACATTACAAGTCATCATGCTCCAATATGCCCACCAGTAAGGTCCCGTTGCACGGTTCAAAAAGGCGTATTGCTCAGCATTTACTCCTGAGTACCAGGCCATAAACAGCTCTGTAAGATAAGCTACCCCTACAATTGAGCCTGTAATGATGATAACAATGTTCATCAACTCAATGTGGTGAATGGTAATGTAATCTTCCAGCTTATACACCTTCCGGGTAATCAGCATCAGGGTAAGTACCATGGCAAAACCAGAGAAGATCGCCCCTGCCACGAAGTAAGGAGGGAAGATGGTGGTGTGCCAACCGGGTATCACCGAGGTAGCAAAGTCAAAGGATACAATGGTGTGTACTGAAAGTACCAGAGGAGTAGCTAAACCAGCCAAAACCAAAGATACAGTTTCGTAGTGCATCCAGGTCTTAGCTGAACCTGTCCAACCCAAGCTCAAAGCACCATAAATAGCTTTTGATATTTTGTTTTTAGCACGGTCACGGATAGTTGCAAAGTCAGGTACCAACCCGATATACCAGAACACCAACGAAACTGAGAAGTATGTCGAAATGGCAAATACGTCCCAGAGTAGCGGAGAGTTAAAGTTTACCCATAATGAACCAAAAGTGTTAGGCAAGGGCAATACCCAGTAAAAACCTAACCAAGGCCGTCCCATGTGGAAAAGGGGGAACATAGCGGCACAAATTACCGCGAATATGGTCATCGCCTCTGCTGCCCGGTTAATACTAGTCCGCCACTTCTGACGGAAAAGCAACAGTACAGCTGAAATCAAAGTACCGGCGTGACCAATACCTACCCACCATACGAAGTTGGTGATGTCCCAGGCCCAACCAACGGTCTTGTTGAGGCCCCACATACCCACTCCTTCCCAGAGTAATACCGCCAAGGTATAACCACCTGCCAAAAGTACGCCAAGCGATACCGTAGTGGCGAGCATCCAGGTTTTGTTAGGTTTATTTTCAATATGCCGACAAATATCCTCAGTAACATCGTGGACGGTTTTTCCACTAGTTACAAGAGGAGTACGGACTGTCGAAGTAGCCTGCATGGTATATCAGTTTAAATCGATTCGCGTTTTTGGTTCTTAAGCTTCAGCAGTTTCTGGTTTTCCTTCGTTGTTACGCACCTTGCGGAGGTAGAAAACGTTGGGATGCACTCGTATCTCTTCCAATACGTGGTATGCACGTGGATTAGTAACTACTTTATCTACTTCAGGATCATCAGAGTTTGTGATTCCCAATACTTGAGAGATTTGACTTTCGGGATCTTTCATATCCCCGAAAATGATGGCTCCTGAAGCACAAGCTGCGGCGCAGGCAGCAACTACATCTCCATCTTTAGGGCGACGACCTTCTTTCTTAGCTTCCAATTTACCCAACTGGATTCGCTGCACGCAGAAAGTACATTTCTCCATCACACCACGAGAACGGACGGTCACGTCAGGGTTCAACACCATTTTACCCAAGTCATCGTTAGCAGGTGTATTTACATCTGCAAACTGCTTGTTGTCGTGGTACTTGAACCAGTTGAAGCGACGTACTTTGTAAGGGCAGTTATTAGCGCAGTAACGAGTACCGATACAGCGGTTGTAGGTCATTTGGTTGAGACCTTCAGTACTGTGAGTAGTGGCAGCAACAGGACACACCGTTTCACAAGGAGCGTTGTTACATTGCTGACACATCATGGGCTGGAAGGTAACCTGTGGATTGTCTGAAGCAATCTCCAAGGCAGCCTGACCATCAATGTCAAATCCGTTACTAGCAGGTCCGGCATCAGAACTGTAGTAACGATCGATACGTAGCCAGTGCATTTCCCTACGATTGACTACCTCTTGCTTTCCTACTACAGGAATATTGTTCTCTGTTTGGCAAGCTACTGTACATGCCCCACAACCTGTGCAGGTATTCATGTCGATAGCCATGCCCCAGTGGTGGTTTTTGTATTCGTGGCCACTGCCCCACAGTGAGATAGCGTACGGCTCTTTGACCCCCTCACTAGTATGAATTTCCATTCCTTCATACCCAGCAAATGGATCTGCTTTATATTCAGCAAGGGTGGCTTCCTGGATCACATTGGTACGACCCATAAACGTTTGATGCGTTTGAGTCTGTGCCAACTGATATTGATTACCAGTAGCCTCTACGGACACTCCTTGAGTGATATCCATGGTGCAAGTACCATTCAACATCCCCATGAGAGGATATGCATCAGTACCTAAACCCTCGGCAACTTTACCTGCTTTTGTTCGACCGTATCCTATGGCAAGACCTACGGTACCTCTTGCCTGACCTGGCTGTACCATGGCAGGAATCTCCATGGTAACTCCGTTCACAGTTAGGTTAACCGTCTCAGTTTTACCTTCCCAAAGCTTGATTCCCATTTCATTGGCCATAGCCTGCGAGATGGTAACATAGTTATCCCAAGTGGCTTTCGAGATTGGATCCGGCATCTCTTGCAGCCAAGGGTTGTTGGCTTGAGCACCGGTTCCGATCGCCGCCTTCTGGTAAAGTGCAAGCTCTACTCCAGCATTGTCCTTACTGTAGTTACGGCCAATACCGGCAGCAGCGGCAGCTGTATCATCAGTGTAAGTGAGTTCTACGACTTCCGAGGACATCTCGAAAATACCGTCATGTAACATTTTGTCGAACCACATGTCGAAGTCAAGTGCATTCGCAGCATCGAACATGTTGCTCCGCCAATAGGTACGAACGTAGTCGTACATTTTGGTGCTATTACCTGCCCAAGTCAAGAAGCTTTCTTGTGCTTGGCGAGTATTGTAGATCGGAGAGATAGTTGGCTGTGCCAAGCTGTAATGCCCTGCTTTAGGACTAGCATCGCCCCATGACTCTAAATAATGATGGTCTGGTGCAATGTAAGTGACACCTTCAGAAGTTTCATCTGGTGAAATGCTTGTAGATACTGAAACAGCCGCATTAGAAATTGCTGCCTTGATTTCAGCACCGCGAGGATGATCATAAACAGGGTTGCTGTTGAAAAAGATCACTCCCCCTACCTGACCGCCTTTC
>JBCBHI010000726.1:0-3295 GCA_038525885.1 Bacteroidota bacterium | reverse complement strand
CTTTAGCCACAAGCTCGACCGCCGGTGGGTAGCCCTTTCTGGGCTGGCTCTTTACTTGGGAGGTTTCTTGCACATTCTCCTCTTCGGGATTACCTGGCTATAAGCCGATATATTCCAGACCGCAAGAATCTCTTTCTCCCCGGTAAAGAGCCAGCCCAGAAAGGGCTACCCACCGGCGGTCGAGCTTGTGGCTAAAGAATAGCAGATCGATGAGCAAGCCGACTACCAAGCCTAAGACTAGCTCATGCCAAGGGGATTTGATTTCATCCAGCTCAAGGTAGGCCAGAAAGCCAAAGCCCAGGGCCAAGGAAAAGATGAGGGTGAGGAATTTATTGCCAAAGAAAACGTCGAGGAGGTTTTTCTCTGACATTAGCCGATAGATGAGAATAACTAAAATGGGGAGAATGGCCGCCGCAAAACTGCGCCAACCATCCCCCAGAGAAATGTCAAATGCGGCGGGAATCAACCGAGCTACCCGAATGGCCAGCCAAATAATGGCGGTCAGGATGAGGCCATACCCAAGCGTAAGCAGGGAGTTTTGTCCGCGCGCCATGTCCTCTTATTTGCCTTCTGCTAGCATTTTCAGCAGCGTAGTGAGGCGAGTTTTCAGGTTTCGGCGATCGATGATGAAATCGAGGAAACCATGGTCTAGTACAAACTCAGCACTTTGGAAACCTTTGGGCAGGTCCTTGCCGATGGTCTCCCGGATCACCCGAGGGCCCGCAAAGCCAATGAGAGCGCCTGGTTCCGCGATATTAAAATCACCCAGCATAGCGTAGCTAGCTGTCACTCCACCCGTGGTAGGGTCTGTAAGCAAGGAAACGAAAGGAATGCCAGCACGGTCAAGCAAAGCAAGTTTGGCACTGGTCTTGGCCATCTGCATCAACGAAAGGCCTGCTTCCATCATACGTGCACCACCCGATTTGGAGATGATCATCAGGGGAGTGTTGGTCTCCAGACAATGGTCAATCAGCCGAGCAATTTTTTCACCCACTACCGACCCCATGGAGCCGCCAATGAATTCAAAGTCCATACAAGCCACGGCGAAATCGAGACGGTTCATCTTGCCGTATACTGTACGCACAGCGTCATTGAGGCCAGACTTCTTTTGGCCGGCTTCTATCCGGGTTGGGTAGGTTTTGGTGTCCTTGAACTGGAGAGGGTCACCTGACACCATGTCCTCGTTCAGCTCTGTGAATTCGTTGTCGTCAAATAGTATTTCGAAGTATTCGCGACTGCCAATGCGTACGTGAAAATCCTCATCAGGGGTCACGTATGCGTTCTCTTTTAGTTCGCGAATGTGGATGATTTTGCCGCTGGGGGTTTTGAACCAAAGCCCGTCAGGGGCTTCTTTTTTCTTCTCCGTGGGGGTCAAAATGCCCCGTTCTTCACGCTTAAACCAAGCCATAGCTTTTCCAGGTTTTCTTTTGGATCCGTGAGGGTTCACGATTTAAGACGCCAAATGTAGCAACAAAGCATTTAGGATACTACGAACATGGTGCGGGAGGAATTAGGTTTGATCGAATTGATAGGAAAAACGACTAGCCCTTATCCACCACAACCTAGAAAGCGTTGCATGTCTGGCATATCTTCAGATAACCCCCCAAAATCAAAGGTTTCTGCGGTATCCTCTTCCTCTGCTTGGCCCTTGGGATTGGCTTGATCAGGCTCGCTTTCAGAAACGGAACCGATTGTGGCAGGGGAAGGAATTTTAGGATCGTCCATGTGTTACTACTAAACGGAAATTCCGTAGCAAAAGATTAATTATCAGTCGTATATGGACCAAAGACAGGCTTGGTGGTTATCCTGCGGGCCCGTACCTTTGGCCTTCATTTTCAAAAAACAGAATTTGGTGCAGGAACAGCCTAGAAATTTGGCTCAGTTAGCAGATGGTGAGTCAGGTGTCATTGCGGGGTTTTCTGATGATGAGCTCGCTCTCAAACTCATGGAGATGGGTTGTCTGCCAGGAGAAAAGGTCACCATCAACTTTCGCGCCCCCCTGGGCGACCCTATTAGCATTCATGTTTTGGATTACAATTTGTCGATTCGAATACGCGAAGCGGCCACTATCATTCTAGAGCCCTAGGGCATGTCAATAAAAAGCAATCCTAAAATAGTCCTGGTGGGCAATCCCAATTCAGGGAAAAGCTCCTTGTTTAATCAGCTCACCGGGCTCAACCAGAAAGTGGGTAACTTTCCTGGAGTTACGGTAGACCGTAAGGTGGGGCAATGCCAGTTAGATGAGCATTCGCGTGCCGAAATCATCGATCTGCCTGGCTTGTATAGCATATACCCCAAGTCGGCCGACGAGGAAATTGTGATCCAAACGCTGCTGGATCCTGCTCACCAAGATTCCCCTGATGTGGCCGTGGTGGTGGTGGATGTTTCTAACCTGAAACGAAACCTCCTGTTGTTCACCCAAGTACGCGACTTAGGTTTTCCTACGGTGTTGGCCCTCAATATGGTGGACGTAGCGGCCAAGGGTGGACTGGAAGTAGACCTAGAGGTGATCAAACAGGCCTTTGGGATACAGACGGTGTCCATTAATGCGCGTACGGGCGAAGGCATTGCTGACCTGAAGTACCTGCTGAGCAATCCGCTGATGAAGGAGTGCCAACCCTTCCTGGATCCCTCGGCTTCCACTGAGGAAGTGGTAAAAGCGGTGCAAGCGGACCATAACTTTTGCAACAGCTACCGGGCCTTTCAGCTGGCCATGCATATAGACCATCTCGCTTCTTTTGTAGGAGAGGCTGGCCGCACCGTAGTGGAGGCAAAGAACCAACATGAGTTCAACGAAAAGGGCCTGCAAACTGAGGATACGCTAGGGCGATACCGGAAGATAGGCGAAGTGATAGACCAGGCACTACGGCGTACTGAGGAGCCTAAAGTAGACTGGACGAAACGGCTGGATGGGATTCTGACTCACAAAGTCTGGGGATACCTCATTTTCTTGGGGGTTCTGTTCCTCATCTTCCAAGGCATATTTGCCTGGTCTAGCTGGCCCATGGATTTAATCGATAGTGTGTTTGGGGCATTAGCTGGCTTTTTGGGCGATGTACTACCCAGCGGCATGTTGTCCGATTTGCTCACCGAGGGTATTGTTCCCGGGCTAGGGGGTATCCTCATATTCATTCCTCAGATCGCCCTACTGTTTGCCTTCATTGCCCTACTAGAGGAGTCGGGCTATATGAGCCGGGTTGTATTCCTAATGGATAAACTGATGCGGCCTTTTGGCCTGAACGGCAAAAGTGTGGTACCGCTCATTAGTGGTTTGGCTTGTGCCGTACCCGCTATT
>JBCBHI010000725.1:0-3297 GCA_038525885.1 Bacteroidota bacterium | reverse complement strand
TGGAGCCTAGAGGTTGAATGCGTCTGATAGGTATGGTGAGGAATAGCCCCATCAGACGCATGGCAAGGTAAGGTGCGGGAGGCCACTCATTCTTCCCGCAAGCGGTAGGCAGGATTGAGCGTAGCGGTTTTCCAGGATTGGACCACAATCAAAGCCATCACAAAGGTGATGAGCAAGGCAAAACCTAGCACAAAAAACAGCGGTGATAGCGCAATGCGGTAGCTAAAATCCGTGAGCCATTGCGTAGCCAGGTACCAGGCCAGGGGTGCCCCCAATAGGCTCGCAAGCAGGAAGGTGCGCACAAACCGGGCACTAAGCAGATAAAAGATCCCTCCAAGCGGAGCTCCCAGGATCTTACGAATGGTAATCTCTTTCACCTTAGCCTGCTGAACCAAAGCTCCCAAACTCAGGGTGCTCATAGTGGCCATGAGAATGGTGAGCAAGGTAAACCAATAGATAAACTTGCGTTGCTGGGTATCTTCCAGATGCATTTTCTGAAAGGAATCATCCAGAAAGTAGTACGAAAAGGGATACTTGGGCACATAGGTCTGCCAGATGGCTTCTACTTGGGGCAACACCGTAGCATAATCCTGGCCAGATAGTTTTACCACGAAAGTCTCCTCCCAACCGGTAGCCTGCAACACCAAGGGCTCAATCTCACTCTTGAAGGAGGCGTAGTGGTAGTCTTGTACTACGCCTACGATCTGCTTTACCGTGCCCTCCTCTTCAAAGGTAAGCTGCTTGCCCACCACCGGCTCTTGGGGCCAGCCCAGCGTACGAGCCGCCTGCTCGTTGAGCACTACCCCGGTAGCCTGCTGGGAGATGAGGCGCTCATCAAAGGGGGCACCGTCCAGCAATTTGAGGTTTAGCACCTCCAGGATATTGGGCTCTACAAAGGCAGTATTCCATTGGTAGGTGAAATCATCTACTTGATAGGAATAGGCCTCGGTGGGGCTATCAGGCAATCCGCCATACACCATGGACACCTCCTGCACCCCACTCAGTCTCTTGACCTCCTCTTTGATAAAGGTGCGGTTCTGCCACGAATGTTTGTTGTTGGAGTTGAACACCAGCACCCGCTCTTCGTCCAAGCCCAAGTCTTTGTTTTGCAGATACTCAAACTGCTGAAAGATGACCAGGGTAAGCACAATCAAAACAAAGGAAACGGCAAACTGGAAACCCAGCAGGGAGTGCTGCAAGCGATTGGTTTTGAGGGCTCCCAGTTTACCGGATAGCGCCGAAAAGGAGTTGAGGGTAGAGAAGATGAGGGCAGGTACGGTAACGATAAGCACCGTAAGGGCCAGGGGCAGAAGGAAAGCCCCAACCAGCAGGTACCCGGAGGAGGGCAAGGGGATGGGGTAAATTTCCTGAAGCAAGGGCGAGAAAAGAAAAAGGGCTCCCAAGGCGAGCACCGTGGCAAGCCAAGTCATCACGTATACCTCCAAGGCCCATTCTATAATGAGGGTCCCTTTAGTAGAACCTAGGATCTTTTTCACCCCAATCTGTTTCACTCCACGGGATAGTCGCGCAATGGTCAGGTTCACTAAGTTGACCGAGACTACCAAGAGCAGGATGATACCGATCACGACTAAGGTCTGAATCAAGGCCCACTGGTTGTGTTCGGCGAGGTCAAACAACATGGGTTCATCAAAATAGATGTGAGCCAGCGGCTGTAGGCTCAAGGTGGCCTGGGGTGCGCCCTGCGTCTGCATGTGGCTTTCACTGAGCGCTTGTAGGGTGTACTGCATTAGGTCTTCTTCCCCCGCCGGCACTTTGAGGTAGTAGGAGAAAGCATGCGTTTCCATATCCGTCAAGAAACGGCTGGCATAACCCATGGCTTGGGTGTTGACCAGAATATCCAGGGCTAGATGGCTCTTGGGGGTGGGCGTAGCCAACACTCCCGTGACCTCCAGCGTGCCTTTACCTTCCAGGTCCAGTGTTTGGCCCAGGGGATTCTGGTCCCCAAAATACTTCTGGGCAATCCGGGGGGAAATCACCGCAGCATTGGGTGGGGTAAGCACCTCTGCGGGGTCTCCCATAGCCAAAGGAAAATCAAGTACCTGGAAAAAACTGGCATCTACGTACAGCACGTTCTTTTCAAAAAAGGAGCGGTCCTCCCAAGTCACCAGTTCGTCGTCTCGGTATACCCGCACTATGTCCGTGGCCGGCAGGCCCGTTTGGCTACGGATGAGCTCCTTGAAGGGCCCTGCCAGGGTGGGAGTTTCGTAAGCGGCATTGGGTTCGGCCACCTCCCGCACGATCCGGTAGAGTTGATCTCTATCCGTGAACTGACTATCCGTAGAGACCTCTGACTGAACAAAGGCGTAGATGCTGACGGCAGCCAGAATGGCCACGGCCAGGCCAATCAGATGGGCGTAGGTGAAGGCTTTGTAGCGGGCTACCGCTCTCAAAGCATACTTTAGCTTGAGCAAGAACATATTTTGAGCTTTTGTGGGTTGACCTTGTGATCGAAGAGGTTGCGGCTCTTCAACTCCTTGTAAAATAAGGGAATAGCCTCGCACCCGCAAGCATAAGGCTATACCTGTGACCAAACAGCTGGCCCTCCTACCCTGCTCAAAATGCCCTAGAAGCTAACCCCTACGTTCACACTTACGTGGCTATTCTGAAACAGCTGGTTTTCACCCAGATCGGTCACGTCACCTCGCCTGGAGGAATACTCGGCTTCCAGATCAATAGTTAGGGCCGCCTGCTTTGCGGCTCCCAAGGGTAAGGCATACCCTACCCCACCTAGCACCGTGGTGCCTAGGGCAAACTGATGCTCGTACCGCAATTCGTCGTTGTACCGCATTTTCTCGGTCATCTGCCCGAAACCAACATTGGTTTTAGTGTACCAGCCCCGGTTGAATTGCTTAGAAAAGGGATGGTATTTAAGTCCCAACCCTACGTGATAATAATTGAAAAGGTAGGTTTCATTGTTGCCCCCTTGGTTGGGCGTAGCAAAGAATCCTTTCACTCCCGAACCAATCCCCAAACCGTTCCAGTTTTCTGGAGCAGCATAAAAGAAGGAGGAAAGGGTCTGGCCTTGGTTTCTACCAAAGCCCCGGGTATCGTTCAAAGTCTCCTTTTCAGCCAGGGAACCGTAAAAGAAGGTATTCCCATAGCCCAGGGCCACATGAGCATATACAGGGACTTTATCTACTTGGGCGAACGTTGTTCCCCAGCCTAGTACCATCAAGATTAATAAATAGAAGAAGCGTCTCATATTGAAGATCTTTAAGAAATAATCATCAATACAAAGCTAGAGGAGGGCCCAGGCACTACAATTCACCTTGGTTA
>JBCBHI010000724.1:0-3310 GCA_038525885.1 Bacteroidota bacterium | reverse complement strand
CCAACCGCAAGGCGTATGCGTACTATCCTTGCGAAGAGCTACCCCCAGTAGCCTTGCTAGGCCAAGCCAGGATCGACTCTACTACCTTCAAAGAATACTATCATAAACGGGAGCATGACCAGAAGATGCGGCAGCACTATGATGCCCGTCCCAGTGCCCCAATGCTGGTAAGCGGCAATGCTCAAAGTGGTAAAAGCCGGGCCGTATACGAATTGCTCAACGGAGAGGGCAACGTGGTACTGTGTGTACCCAACATGAACTTGTTAGCTGAGCCTTTGCTCCCCAAAGTGGAGCGCTATGAGATCCCGGTTATCTACTTGGATAATCTGGAACTGGCCTTGTATCCAGACCCAGCCCGCTTGGCGGCTTTGGTCAAGGCATGGCAAGAGCGGGGCATCAAGGTGATAGCCACCCTACAAAAGGGGGAAAAGATGGAC
Source organism: Bacteroidota bacterium (assembly GCA_038525885.1). Lineage (GTDB taxonomy): Bacteria > Bacteroidota > Bacteroidia > Cytophagales > Cyclobacteriaceae > DMST01. The sequence goes on along the minus strand of JBCBHI010000724.1, from coordinate 2,873 downwards.
CGCGTTCAATCCGGGGATGGCATTGATGAGCTATGGAAGCCCATGACCCAAAAGGCCAACCACTTCGAAATACCTCAAATGCGGTGGGGCGAAGCCATGAAGGTGAAAAGCCAATTCAAGAAAGGGGAAACACCCTACACTCAGCAGGAGGATTTTGACGGCAACGTGGGCAGCATCTTCATCAACATGAATGGAATGCGTCAGCAATACCTGAACCTGGAAGCAGAAGAGGAAATGCCTGAGGCCATTCTGTATGCCATCAAAGTGCACTACTTCTTGGGCAACTATGAGACGGGAGACCCCGGCCGGTATTCGGTGAAGAAGATTCAGGAGTTTGTACGCCGAGATTGGGAAATGGAGGCAGTGGACGCAGACGAATGGAAAGATGCCTTAGCTGAACTAAGTAAGCAAGATAAGGGCCTCAATTTCGTGACCACAGAGGGAGATTACCTTCTGGTAGAAGAAACCTTCCTGGACTTTAAGAAAAAGGTTATTGCTCCTGAAAGTACACCCGAGGGTGCCCAAGAGATGGTGTTTCAGGACCTATACCCTGAAAAAGCAGATCAGGAAACTTGGGGATGGTTGTAACCTCCCCAAGAAGCATGACAGCACAAGGCGGCTCTGAATGTTTGCAGCTATGCCGGGGTCTGTTTAAACCCCGGGGCTTTTCCTGCTAATCTTAATGCCTTACCGCCATTTTCCATTCGCCCGGCTCCTTCACAATTACCTTGAAGGAGATCCTTTGGCCTGAGATAGAGGGCACGGTGTAGCTCACCTCAATGGTGCAGGGGAATTCTACACCTTCCCAGCCAAACCGGTTGGTGTACCGTATCGGAACCCCGGTGCTCGCCACAAAGTTGAGATCTTGAGGATCGAACGCCATCCCACGGTTGGTTAATTCCACCTCAATCCGGTTTTCCTCATCACCTTGTCTGCGTAACTCATAGTTTCCCGACTCAGGCTTTTCAATGTACTCATAGGCCTCTGCGTAGTTGCCCACAAAGCGGTCATCTACCCAGATCCCTTCCTTTACCTCACCATCACAAAAGGTCATCTTGCCTTGGCCGTCTCTTCGGCCCCGGTCGAAAGCTCCCTTGTAAGTATCACCGCTGGTATAGGTATACAAGCCCACACCATGCGGAAAGCCCTTGCGCCATTCTCCTTGGTACCGATGAGTACCCTCGGCCGTCCCTTCGCCGTGAGCTAAACCTTGGCGGCAATCCCCTTTGTAGGTGCCAGCTAGTTCTTCCAGATTGACTCCACAAGTGGATTGGGAAGGTTCCTGTAGAGCAGGAATAAGTTCCAGGATTAAGATCAGGATAGTGCTTAGTGAGGTAGTCATCTGAGAAATAGTTAAAGGTGGTACTTATGCAATAGAAAATATTGTGCCATTATAGAAATGGACACCTATGTGGTCCCTAGGGTTGCCTATGATAAAAATACGTTATATCTGCCATAGCGCATTTTTGTAGGTTGCAGTATGAACTACACTACCCGGTTTTTCGGCCCTGAAGATTTCCCCAAACTACACCCCGCATTTTTGTCAGCTTTTTCTGACTATTCGCTCAATATTTTAATGTCAGAAGAGCCATTCAAGGTGCGGTTCCGGGACAAACTTGGCCTACAGGAAGGGTATTCTCCCGGGGTATTTCAGGATGACCATCTGGTGGCCTTTATATTCTCTGCGGTAGCAGACTACCAAGGGCAACTGACGGCCTACAATGGAGGAACCGGAGTAGATCCAGACCACCGGGGCAAGAAACTGGTGGACGAAATGTATGCGCTTATGCTCCCTAAACTCCAAGCGGACGGAATAGAGCAGTGTGTACTGGAGGTGCTTACCGATAATGCCAAAGCCATTCGCGCTTACCAAAGAGTGGGGTTTACCCAAGGCGATTTTCTGCGGTGTTTTAAGCTGCAAGACCTCCCTACAAATTTTCAAAACCCGGTACCAGACCTTAAGATCATTCTTACCCAACAACCCACTTGGGAGAGCTATGCATCCTGGAGCGATGCTCACGCTACCTTTCAGGACCAGTGGCCTCGGCTGGAACACAACCCACATGAGGAAATTCTAGAGGCGTATTGGCAGGGGGAAAAAGCGGGCGTGGCGGTGCACCAACCGCATGTGGGCCGAATATCAGCCATAGCCGTAGCCCCGGCCTACCGGGGTAAGAGGATAGGGGCTGCTTTGGTAGCAGAAATGGTAAAAAGAGCGGCCCAACCCAACCTTACCTTCATCAATATCCGGGAGCAATCAGAAGGCATGAGAGGGTTCCTTACGCGCCTCAACTTCGCCAACCAAGTCAATCAGTACGAGATGAGACTTTCGGTCTAGATGAAGAGTTATTAGTTATTAGTTAATTAACTAAATCATTTAAACCCGGATTATGCATTAGCACTTCGTGATGAGGGGTTAAACAACAAAAAATCAGGGGCTTTCCTGAATGAATCGTAGCACCACTACGGTGATTGAGGGAAAGGCAGCGCAGCGACTGATTTGCAGCTGTTTAGCTCCGCAATAGATTTCCTAGTGCATATTCCGGGTTAAAAGAGAGTGTCTTACAATGTGAGAATCTAGCAACTCCTTAGGACTGATTATACCCAAAGCTCTTCAGCTTCAGCTCCTTCTTTCGCCAGTCGGGCTCTACCTTCACGTGGGTTTCCAGGTGGACTTGTTTCTGAAAGAAGGTCTCCATTTCCTTTCGGGATTCTACGCCCACCTTTTTGATGGCTTTGCCTTGGTGGCCAATAAGGATACCTTTTTGGCTGGTGCGTTCTACATAAATTACCGCACGAATGCGGATGATCTTTTCGTCTTCTTTGAATTCGTCTACTACCACTTCACAGCTGTAGGGGATCTCTTTTTTGTA
>JBCBHI010000723.1:0-3312 GCA_038525885.1 Bacteroidota bacterium | reverse complement strand
TTCCAAGCCTTTGTGGTTCCTCACATCGAAGAGCATATTCGCTACAGTACACCCATTAGCTCAGTAGACTGTACCCACGATACCATTACCCTTAGCTCTGGTAACAAAACCTTCGAGGCGGACTGGGTAGTAATCACGGTGCCTGTATCGGTACTGAAGGAGGGGGATATTCAATTTACGCCGCCCCTGCCCGACAGGAAGCTTGTGACCTTTGAGGAGGTGGTTTACTGGGATGGTTTCAAGGCGTTTATTGAGTTTGAAGAAAAGTTTTATCCCGCCTTTGTGGATTACCTGATTCGGCCCGAAACCGAGGGGCAGGTGTCATTTTATGACGCAGCCTGGGGCCAGGATAGCGCGCACCCTGTGTTGGGCTTGTTCTCCGTGGGTACCCCAGCCGCCGAATATGGTAGTCTTTCGAAAGAAGACTTCAAAAAGAGAATCTTGAGTGAGTTGGACGCCATTTTTGATGGGCAGGCTAGCCAATATTATGTACAGCATCTCACGCAACACTGGGCCGATGAACCCTTCGCCAAAGGGGCCTATATAAACGACTATGCCTCCCCCTTTGCCATGGCAAAACTGCAAGAACCCGTAGCCGATCGGCTGTTTTTCGCCGGAGATGGGTATACCGATGGCACCGACTGGGGCAATGTGCACAATGCCATCCGCTCCGCTCAGCAATGTGTAGACACCTTATTGAATGCAAATCAGTAACCTATGAATAGACTTCTCCTACTGTGTTTCGCTCTTATTTCTTGGAGTACCCAGGCCCAAAAGATTGCGCAGGAAGACCTGTATACCACCTGGCAGCTAGACAAGTATTCGGATGAGGAGCAATACTATGCACCTCCCAAAAAGGAAATAGGTGACTACATAGCCCTAAAGCAGGACATGACGTACACGGCGGTGTCCGAAGGGGAGCAAGAAGCAGGAACCTGGATATTCAATGCCAACGGCGGATACGTGGAGCTGAAAACGGAGGAAGGAGAAAAGGAGAAATTCTACCTACACTTTCTGTCCGGCAGAACTATGGTGGTGACCTATGACACCGACGAGTACAGGGTGTGGGAAGCGCATTACGTATCCGTAAACGAGGGCTCTGAATGAAGAAACTACTCTGCTATTGTCTTGCCATGCTAGTAACGGCCCAAGTCGAGGCCCAGGAGGTGGTATCCTTACGGGCTATTCCTATGGCCACGGGGGCTATCGAGAAGGTATACGTGCAGTCCGTCACGGACGAACGAGCTAACCACCACCTGGGAGTACAAGAAAACCTATACGGTGAATCGGTGGCTCTGATGCTACAAGGTGGCCTGGAAAGCGCGGTCAAGAGTTTTTATGGGTTGTCCTTTGCCAAGGATAGCCTTAGTACACCCATCCACATTCGGGTAAAGGCGCTCAACCTACAGTGGTCTAAACGAAGGATGAATGATGGCATTACCAACGTGGCACGTGCCCATGTAGAAATGGTTTTTTGCCTGGTAGAAGGGAATAACTACAGGGAGGTTTTTAGGATAAAACATAATGAGGATGAGGTGTTTGAGCTATTTGACCGACCCGGCATCTACTCCACCCATGAGAAGAGAATTCGGGCGGCCTTAGAGTACTGCATGCATGCTTTTTTGAACCAATTCGCGGTGCAAAAGCCATTGGTGTCTAGCCCTGATTTCAAGCCCACTACGGAAAATGAAAAATTGGACGCCCAACTAGGGCAGTGGTTCAACTTGGTGACCCTGAAGGGGCTCCGCAGTAGATTTTACCGAGGATACGGGATAAGCTATACCGGATTTGTAGATAGTAAGAAGGGATTTATTAGGCCCTACGAGACTTCGTTTGAAATAACTTGGGCGGTGCCCAATGTGGCTGAGGATAATGGTTTTGCTGAGGTGAATTCTTACGTTTTCCGGCCAGAATTGTATTTCATTTACAAAAAGCTATTCGAGGGTGTATACGCTTCGGCTAGTGCCAACCTACCCATTGGGTTCGAAAGCCTGGTAGATCTTGATGGGAACAATTCGCTCAACTTTGTGATTGGGGCGGGTGCCAGCCAAGGTATCCGGATCATTCCCTGGCAAAGGAGAGGAGTGGTGCTGGGAATAGACTTTTTTCAGCAGTTCGAAACGTCAAAAGTCTTTCGTCTGGACTTGGGTGCAGAACTTGTAGTGGGAGTTAATTTCTGATCTGATTTTCGCTGAGTGTATTCCTCAGCCCGGATGGAAAGGTGTTTCCAGGTAACCATCATCCGTGGTCCGTAAATCACCACTAAGCAGGAGTCTCGGAAAGGCAATGAGAATCCGTCTCCGATTCGATATATTTTCCAGCCATTTGAGCACACCGTGTATCTTATGGTTGAGCATACCTGATCGTTACCTTCATGAAGAGCCTGCTTATTCTCTTACTTTCCAGCCTATTGTTGTCCTCTTGTGGCCTGTTCTTAGAGCAGTCGGGGGTGAAAAACTATACCCCTTCCCAGAAGATCACTACCGCGGGGCTGAATGATTACCAGTACGATTTCATATACCTGACGCAGCTGGTAGAGGAGGGCTTTCCCCTGTTGGAAGAAGTCTTTCCTGAGCAGGCCCGCGAACAAGAGGAGGAGCAAATTCTTGCTGCACTAGCCACGGTAGATAATCCTACGGACTTCACTGTGTATATGCGGAGGTATTTGGGGCATTTGGAAAACCAGCATACCAACATTTCCCTAGCCCAGGAATTCAACGAAGTATACCCCTACGTCATCCATATTTCCGCTGGGGATTGGTACTTGCTCAATGTCTCCAAACAGTACGATAGCCTGTATATCGGCAAAAAGATTACCGCCCTCAACGGGCTTAGCACTCAGGAAGTGGGCCAGCGGTTGTCGGGTTTCACCTTTGCTGAAAATGAAATCAATCAGCAATATGAGTTTCTTGATCTTCAACTATATAACAAGCCTCAGTACCTGGCGAAGGCAGGAGTTATTCCCACTGGCCAAGCAACTTTAGCTTTAAAATTTGAAGATCAATCCGAAGTCAATCTTTCCCTTTTTTCCACGGATAAGGAGCTGGAAGTGTATGGGCTAGCGTTTGCTCCCCCGGCCGTTACGGCCTATCAAGGCGAGACCTACCTGGCGCGGGTGTACCCGGAGGAGAACTTTGGCTATTTGCAGTACAACCGCTGCCACGATAGGATTGATATCCTGGATAACATAGGCAGCTACGTGAAGCCTTGGCTGCAGCCGATGGCCAGGTGGTACGTCAGAAGTCAATTTAAAAAGGAGAATCCTTCCCCACGCATAGCCAATTTCTACAATCCCCAGCACCCCGTTTTCCA
>JBCBHI010000722.1:0-3314 GCA_038525885.1 Bacteroidota bacterium | reverse complement strand
CTATGGACCATGATGGAACCAAAGCAGGCTTTGCCAATGCACTCACGGCCGAAATTTCTACGCGGCTTACTATACCGGTGATTGCTTCTGGCGGAGCCGGCAATGCAGAACACTTTGTGGATGCCTTTACCGAAGGCAAAGCGGATGCAGCCCTGGCCGCTAGTATATTCCACTTCCGCGAAGTAGATATCCCAGATTTGAAACACCACTTACATCAACACAACATTGAAGTCAGATTTTAATACTCCGCGTCGGCTTACTGCCGACAACCTTTCCCAAATAGATTTTGGCAAGGGCGATGGCCTGGTGCCGGTAGTGGTGCAAGAAGCCTACACCCACGTGGTACTTATGCTGGGTTATATGAATAAGGAGGCGGTTGATATTACCCTGGAAACCGGCAAGGTTACCTTCTTTAGCCGAAGCAAAAACCGCCTTTGGACGAAGGGTGAAGAATCAGGCAACTTTCTGGAATTGAAGGATTTGTTAGTGGATTGTGACAATGACACCCTGCTGGCCAAAGCCGAACCCGTGGGCCCTACTTGCCATACTGGTACAGATACTTGTTTCAACGAATCTAATGCGAACCGTACGGGGTTCATTGACTACCTGCGGGCCATCATTGCCTCACGCAAAGGAGGTAATCCTGAAGAGAGTTATACCGCCAAATTGTTCACCAGGGGTATTAACAAAATCGCCCAAAAGGTGGGAGAAGAGGCCGTGGAACTGGTGATAGAAGCCAAGGATGATGACCGGGATTTATTTAAGGGGGAAGCAGCAGACTTACTATTCCATTATCTGGTACTATTGGAAGCTAAGGACATTCCTCTGGAAGAAATAATTGGCGTGTTAGAATCCAGACACCGGAAATAATTTCAGGTTTCGGCAAGGGTCTTGGGAGTTACACAAACACTTGCGTAATTAGATGCGCTTAATAGTGGATTGCCCATGCATTCAGAACAGCTCCCGCATCACATCTTTCTTATTCGTCCGGCTCACTTTGGAGCCAACACTGAAACAGCCAGCACCAATGCCTTTCAGGCTTCTATGCAGGCCAGTGAGCATACTACCATCGAGGAACAGGCACGAAGGGAATTTGACGAAGCCACTGCCATTCTGGAAGAAAATCAGGTGCAGTTTTCGGTATTTGAAGATACGGACAGCCCCGTCACAACCGATGCCGTTTTTCCCAACAACTGGATCTCTACCCATGCCAATGGTAAAGTAATCCTATACCCCATGATGGCTGCTTCGCGGCGGCTGGAGCGGCGGCCAGAACTGATTGGCGAGCTTGAAAACCAATGCGGTTTTGAGGTAAAAGAACTCGTCAACCTGGCGTATTTCGAAAATACGGATCAATTCTGTGAGGGTACCGGCAGCCTGGTGATTGACCACGAAAACGGCATTCTGTATGCAGCCCTTTCCGACCGCACCCATCGGGAGGTTGTACTTCAAGTATCCGAGGAGTTAGAATACGATCCCCTATTCTTTACGGCTATTGGCCCTGACGGGAAACCTATCTACCATACCAACGTCATGATGGCCTTAGGGGATAAATTCGCCATCATCTGCCTGGAGTCAATTAAGGACGAAGACGAGCGCAAACTGGTAGTGGAAGTACTTACCAGGACCAAGCATCAGATTGAAGAGATTACCGAAGAGCAGATGGGACATTTCGCCGGAAATGTTTTCCCGGTTATCAATGCAGCCGGCAAAAAGCTCCTACTTCTAAGCCAACAAGCACACGACTCACTGACTATAGAGCAGCGGGTACGTTGGTCTGCCTATGGCAAACTAGTCCCGATCCCCGTACCCACGATTGAAAAATATGGCGGTGGTAGCATCCGATGCATGATTGCGGGTGTCCATTTATCGAAAGCCGAATCCTAAACCACTAACCACCCCTTACCTATGCGAGTTCACTTCCTGATATTCATGCTACTGGGAAGTACGGCTGCTGCTTGGGCAGTCCCTAGCCCAGAGGCCATTCTCAATCGTAGCCACAAGGCTCTGCAATCCATCCATCAAGTCTACTTTGAAGTAGTAGCCAATAGCCAGAGAACGAAAGGCAAAAACATTTCGGCGCAACTGTGGGCCTACCGTGCCGAAGCTGACACCGCTACCCCTTGGGATAATGTGTTGATCTTAAGTGACTGGGCTGACTGGCGCTGGGACGGCAACGTATACCAATCTGCCCTGCACGTAAACCGAGAAGTGCACACCTCTGCCAATGATCCCCGGCTTGAGGGCTTCAGAAAAACCAAATTGGGTCCAGCTAGCCTTTTCATGCTAAAGGAGTTCTTTGATCCTGACAAGATGGTCACGCTATGGAGGTCTTTTGATGACCTGCAAGTATTTGAAGAAGGAGATAGCTGGGTGATTGGGGCTCCCTTTGGTGATATAGGGTACCGCAAACTCTATTTTAGGAAAAGCGATTATCTGCCCTGGAAAAGACAAGAAGGGTTTATCCAAAGCCTGGCTAATAGTGAGGTCACCATCACCTTTCTGGACATTGATGCCACCCAGGCTCCTCAAACTATCGCAGATTTTCAAGGCTGGCCAGATTATTTGGAAACCGACGCCAACGAACCTCCCCGTCCCTCTGCCACGCTGCTAGTAGGAGATACTGCCCCCGCCTGGGAGCTACCCAATTTTGATGAGCAAGCCCAAAGCCTGGATGCCTTGGCGGGCAATCACGTATTGCTCATCATGTGGCAGGAAGACTGCCGCAATTGTAGGCGTGCTTTGGCTGAAGTCAATACCTGGAAGGGTGATTTTGCCGAAAAAGATCTGAATATCCTGAGCATGATCGGGGCGCCCTCTACAGAGCTAAAAGAACAGCTCACTGCGGAAACAGACCCTATATATTCCCACCTGCTACTAGACAGAACCACTCAGGATGCTTACGCACCGAATAAGTACCCCTTCTTTTGCGTTATTGACCAGGAAGGAACCATTCAGTACATGGACATGGGCTACAACCAAGCCTACGTTCGGCAATGGCTGATGGACAACTTAGACTAACGTAAGCAACCGTTTCATGCGATTTTCATTACTGCTAACCCTGGTTTTACTTGTATCTTCTTGTAGCCCCAAATGGATCAATGGAGGCTGGCAAGGGACTGGCTATCAAATAGACGGTCAAACCTGGGAGGTTCAAATGTTTGCGGACTGGGATACCGGGTTCGAAATCACCTATCCTGACCTTTCGTGCGGAGGTGTTTGGGACCTTACTAACCAGGAGAGGCTACGTTTCTTCTTTGAGGAGACCATTGAGTACGGGCAGGACAACTGTGACCAGGGAGTGGAGGTGCAAG
>JBCBHI010000721.1:0-3321 GCA_038525885.1 Bacteroidota bacterium | reverse complement strand
ATAGCATGAAAAAACCGCCCCAAACTTTGAGGCGGTTTCTTATTTCACATCATTCACCCCGAAGATCGTTTTCAACTGATCCAATACCTTGTCTCCGCCACCGACGGAAATAGTATTAATCTTATCTGCGATCCTCTCCACATACTCCATTTCTTTTAGTTTGTAGAGCATTTGGTTGTCCTCCATTAGCTTGGCTGTATTCAGTAAGCTACGGGTAGAGGCTGTCTCTTCCCTGCGCAGAATAACCTGAGCCTGGGCTTGCTTTTGGGCAACCAGCACCTGATTCATGATGTTTCTCATTTCTCCTGTCAGGATGATATCCTTCACCCCGGCGGTACCCATTTCTATACCTAAGCCGTTGGCCTGTCGGTTCAAGGAATCCGTGACATAACCTGATACAGCTTCCTTTTGCTCAAGCAGTTCGTCCAAGGTCATGGAACCCACCACCTCACGCAAGGCTAGCTGTCCCAAATTGTACATTTGCTGTACCACGTTTAGGTTATTCACCAGTGCCTCCACCACATCAGCAATCCGGTATTGGACGGTGAAATTGAGTCGCAAAGCAGCTTTATCCTTAGTGAGCATCTCCTGCCCACTGATCTCCATAGATTGCTGACGTAAGTCTGCCAAACGTACCTCTATGCGGTTGGCGTTTTTCCAGAAGAAGTATACTCCTTCTGCCAGTTCCTGGGTGAATTTCCCGTTTAGGAAAAGCACTCCTCTCTGTCCGGCAGCTACGGTGTAAGTAACCACGTACTGAGCCAATTCCGCTCTGGCTAAGACTTCACGGCTTAGCGCCTCATCTACCCACACTTGGGTTCGGTCGTACCGGTCAAATCGATAGGTGACGAGCCCTTTCCAGTAAGCATAAGTCCCAGAAGTGAGCACCCCGGCAAATACGTCGTCCTCATACCGGATCACAATTTCGTCATCACCTATTCGTACCACCTCAAGTTTGGAAGCCAGGTCTGCGTTTTTCAACAACAAGTTTAGATTTTGGGCGGACCGGAACGCAACGCTCATGTCATACACCTGTACGGTGCACTGCCCCCACAATGTATATTGGCCGGCAGTCAAGACGCGGTCCAACTGGCCACGGCGAAAAACCAATCCGATTTTTCCCATAGCGATGTTCTGATTTCTGAACATGGTTTTATGGTTTGTGCTTCAGCAAAAGCCAAAGCGGGTTCTACATCTCCACACACAGTTGTGCACCCTTCTGTGTGTGGGTCTTTTACTCCTCTCCCTAAGTGGAGAAAGGCGGGCCGTACTCATGCATGAGCCAGATAGTTTTACATTCTCGCCGTTGTCGGTGTTTTAGGGCGATAAGCCCGGCACCGACAACAAATTTGAACCTTGGTTACGTCGAGCCAGGTCTTTTTACACTATCCGCCTTTGCATAGGCCATGTATCTGGAAGTAGATAGGAGACCTTAGCTTCTCCTACTACTTATTCTCTTTACAAAAGGAGGCTGCCGACACTTCACCGTGACCGACTGCGGAGTAAGTTTTTAGGACCTGTCATGATACCCGCATATTTTCCAATTCACATCTTGGCAAACCAAAACACCTCCTTGGAAGGTAGGCAGGTCTAAACAGGTCCGGTATCCAGCCTACTACTGGCAGTCATCATGGCGTTTCTTCCCCCAGGTAAGTAGGAGAGGAGAAGCCCCGGCAATACCTCCTTGCCCTCTGTTTTATCCAAGCAAGGGCCACTTGCATCAAAAGGGATGGTCAGAAACCATCAGGCCAGATTAAAAGTCTGGTGCTCTACCGCTGAGCTACACCGAGTTCAAGTCAGTGATGGGATTCGAACCCATGACTCCCAAATACCACGCTCTACCGTTGAGCCACGTCTCCGGTGTTTTCCATAGTTGCGGAGACGGGAGGAGTCGAACCTCCAATCTTGGTATCCCTGAAGGAAAGACAACAAATACAACCTAGGGCAGTATACCGACACCTACCGGGCGGCACTCGAATGTCATTCAGAAACATTCGGTAACACCGTAAGGGTATTTTTGTCCACGCTTCGCCTACTTCTGGTAGACTGAAGTTCTTCAACAGGTGTGGAATGGAGTGTCCTGATCTGCGGACAACTCCTTCCGGCTTGGTTACCTTATTCCGGAGCTTTTTCTGAACATAGCCGGGCAAACGGAACCCTGACATGTGGCCTTCAACCACTCTCCGAACATAGGAGGCACCCGTTTTGCCCCTCCCGGTTTCCAAACACAACCTGTTTCTTAGTTGCCAGCACAGGGTTCGAACCTGCATGATGATCCCACAACGATCTCTGGCCCTGCGCTGCCCTATAGGAAGCACATTTCTTCATTCATTAGCTGGTTGCGACACCCAAAGGTGTAGCAGACGCCGAAACAGGACTCGAACCTGTATCTTCAGAGTCAAAGTCTGAGATCATACCCCTTAGACCATTCGGCATTTACATATAGAGCCAAGCTTCCGAGAGAGGAAAGCTTCACTACCGGGTAACAAAAAACCCGGCCACTTTTGGGGCCGGGTTTCGAGTAGCTCGCCGAATGGTAATCGGTTTGCCGCGGTCGAATGTTCCGGCCGGAGGTGGATCCTCAAAGACGCGATTTTCTGCCTGGTAAATAGGCATACTCTTCCCGTGCGATGGTTGACTCCACCGTGCGCAATCGCGAGTTGTTATTTTTAGATCCAACATTTTTTCTTCGTTTTTATACAACAAAAAACCCAGGCGGTTGGGCCTGGGTTGGTATATGCTTGTTTTCCTACATTACCTGAGGCCAGGCCCTCGTTTCAGTACCAAGAACATCTGCTGTTCACACCAAGGTGAGGCATTTGTTCCGTTTGTATGTAGTGAAATTGACTTCATTTTTTCGCTGTTTTGCGATGCAAAGGTTGACGCTTTCCCTGTAAGCTCCAAGATTTTTCTGTGAAAATTCTGAATTTTTTTTAAACTATTGATAATCAATGTGTTATTTGTCCTTGTGGTGAAGGTCTTCCATCATAGGTTAGTCAAATGAGTAATTGAACAAAGCACATATGAATGATAAACCAGACTCTGGTTGGGGAGATAGATCGGATTACGTAGGATTGCCTCGTTTTAGAATGCAATTCATATATGTGGATATGGCCTAATTTATTAGAGTGTTTTGTTGTTTTTGGTATATTATTTTTAGTGAATTTATTCTTTGCAAATCAATCATGCTTCGAAACATTTGATCTTTGTTCCAACATACCTAATCAAGTGAAGATTTGAAAAGAATTAATCCACTAAAAATAATATACCAAAAATAACAAAATACTCTAATATATTTGGCCGTTTCCGCATTCATGAATT
>JBCBHI010000720.1:0-3324 GCA_038525885.1 Bacteroidota bacterium | reverse complement strand
GGCGTGACCCGGTTGCACCGGGAAGAAGGAGGAACCCTCGGCATCCTCTACTTTTATCCAGCAAGAAAACGCCCTTGCCGGAGCGGCAGCGGTGGCTTCCAGATGCCCTTCACTGATCCGAACGCACTGTTTGCTTAGGGGGAGGTTGGTCTCCCACTCGGGGGCCTTATCAGTGCCCACTAGTTGTAGCCCGGCAGGTAGGGCCGTGGCTTGCTGCAAATCAGCATTGAGTACTGCCTGCTGGGCAGGAATCCCAAACTCTGTGGTGTTTTCCAGCAGCTGGCCCGTACTGTAGGCGGCTAGCAGATTTTGTAGCGTAGCCACCTCCAGATCCACATCAGAGGCGGTGGATGTCCCTTGCTCTTGCCCCTCGCGTAGGGTGGGCATCAGCGTGTTTTTCATCCGGGCTTGGATGAGATTAGGGTCATGATGTTCCCCATCCTCGTGGTATTTAGCCGTCTGATACTTGCACCACTCAGCAAATAGCAAGTGCTGCTGGTACCGACGGTCGTGCTCTTGCTGCTGGCGCTCTGCCCAGTGTACATTGACTTGGTAGAGCTGCTCTACCAAGCCATCAGGCAGTTGCTGCCAGTCGGGTACTTGTAGCTGTTCTGGGGTGGTAGTCTTCAGACCCCAGTAGGTATCACTAGGCAGGGGCACGAAGCCCTGTAGGTGGCGCTCCGCTTGCAAATGCTCCCAGATATCCAGTTGGCTGCCCTCCCAGCGGGGCTTCAGCATGCCGTAAGCGAGTTGCAGCTCTCGCTGTGTATCGGGATCTTGGTCGGCTTTCTGGTGGTGGAGTAGTGCTCCCAGCGCCTCGGTACCCGTATGCCCTACGCTGATCCGGTGCGGCTTTAGCCGTTCCGTATTGGAGACGGATTTATCTTTATTCACCCGCAATTCTGAGAAACATATCAGCTGATGAAGTGCATAATCCTTTAGCGGATCAGCATGCCGGTCCTTGCGCAAAGTCTCCCCATTGGCCCATCCATACCTGTCTTGCAGAGCCTCCATGACGGCTTCGCCGGTGGTGTGGGTACCCTCTTGTTGTAGTTCTTTCACTACCAGATGCACGGGGTCATTTTCCAGGTCTGCATACCAGCCCGCCACCTGGATTATGTCGCCATCTTTCAGGTCGCTTTTGTCCATGGATTTGGAATAGTGCAAACCGAATACACTATGGCAGTTGGGGTAGTAGCTGGCAAAACTGGGGTCGCCGTAGCCTACCGCAGTCAGGTGCTTCAGGCGGTCTGCAGCTTGCTCGGTAAAGGGCCAGCTATCCCCCTTCTTGTGTAGGATGTAGTGGCGCCCCAGGTACCGGAAGGGTTGGGCGAGAGCGTCAGCACCAGGGTTAGTTCCCGGGGCAAAGGCAATGTCAGCAGGGGTTAATGGGTAAGAAACCGCTCCTTCGCCATCCGTGCCTACAGGGTGTAGGTAATCGCTTTCTACTATCCTGAGGTGTTCTGTGCCATTGAGCTTGAGGCGAACCAGCCAGCGGTTGGGCAGGGCAGGGTAAACCACCTCCGTAGAATCCTGCCTGTGGTGCCCTTGGGTGAGAGCTTCCGGCACGGCCCAGTGGATGTGCAGACCAGCCGCTAAAGAATGGGGCTCCTGTCCGGGTTGATTATCCGAAAAGGGTGGGTTAAGAATGGCTTCGGTAAGAAAAGGAGTGTTTGGATTTGCCAGACCTTCTCCATGCTTGTAGGGCAGCTTACTAAAGTCAGCATGGGCCAGCGTCTGCCGGTGTTTGTGCGACTCCCGGTCCTTCTTGGATACAAAGCAGAAGTCCAGATGGATGGGTACCATCAGGGCGGTTTTCTTCTCGCTCATTCGGCAGGCTGCGTTAGGGATAAAGACATACCAATAGCGGGCACCGCTTGGAGACACCAAGGGCAATAAAAGAACATAGGGTAGATTTATTGTGTAATGCCAATATGAGGAAATATTGACTTCATGTCCAAATAATCAGGAACAAAAAGTCTAAAAGCATGGACGATAGATAGTGGCGGCTGATCAGAAACTTTGATCTACTCCTGAATTGTTGGAGCCTTAGGATAGTTTTTGCTGGGCGGGGCTAACCTTGCTTCGTAGTCTACAGAAATCATCATTCTTTCAAAGGCCTCCTCCGGTCAAAGATTACCCTGGGAGGGTAGGATAAGAAGGGGGAGCTTCAAGGCCGCGCCACCACGTAAACGTGGAGGTTGCGGAAGGTTTGGTGCCTGAGTACAGGTATACCTGCAGGAATAGCTCCGGGCGATAGATAGATGATTCGGTCCGTGTGGAGGCTTTCCACTCCCAACTCGGTTAAACGCCGGAGGCCTGCGGAGAAACTGCTTTCCTGCGGGGGATGACCAATTAGGGTGCTATCGAAGATATAGCTGTCAGTTTGCTCGATAAGCGCATATAGATTTACCCAAGCATATTCAGGTTGAGCGGGGATGTCCATAAACACGGCCAATTTCTGGTCCTCCACACGCTGTTGGTTGATGTAGTATTCCAGTGCGATGTCATCCCGTATAGGGCTGGCCAACTGTTGCAGGGCATCCCAACTGATTATGCTCAGGTTGAAGAAGATGGCCAAGACGCTGAGCAGCCAGGCAGTTTTAGAAGCAGAATCCCACTGTTGGAGTAGCCAGGCCAAGGCAAGGGCGAAAAACAAGGCAAAGAAGGAAACGACTTTGGCGTGCACCTGAAACCAAAGCGGTACGGCAATCACCATCAAAACCAGAGCCAGCCCCATCAGCACGGCCAAGTGGCCCAAACCCCGAGGAGCCGTGGTGGAGAATAGGGTAGGGAACTTACGACGACCGATGAACCAGACCACCAAGACTAAGAGTATAGGAAGAGCCTCCTGAAGTAAAGCCGCCGTTTGCCGGGCCAGTAGCGGGACGCTTAGGTTAAGCTGGCCCTTGGGCTTGAAAATCGTCCATTTCTGTAGGCTGCTCACCAAGAAGTAATCCTGCCACAAGGCCACGATACCGCCTTGCACTGCCAGTACCAAAAGGGCCAACCCGAGAAACAAACCTAGCCCTCGGAGTGCAACCTGACCCCGGCTACGCTGAGCGAAATGTAGCACCCAGGGGATGGGGAGAAGGAAAACAGCAAACCACATGAACAGGCTGCTCAAGACTACTACTAAGATGAAGAGCCACCAAGACCTGGGTTTTTCTGGCCGATATACCCAAAGGGCGAGGGCCCAAAGGGGTACCAGCCAGCTATCCGCGAATATCATGATGCCGAACCGGAGATGGGCCGGCAGCGTGAGAAAGAAAACGGTGACCAGAGCACTGAGCCCCACCTGCATGCGGTATCTGAGGCAAAGCC
>JBCBHI010000719.1:0-3333 GCA_038525885.1 Bacteroidota bacterium | reverse complement strand
GTGAAAGACGCCGCCGAGAAGCTTATGTGGGGTAAGTACCTCAACAACGGTCAAACCTGTATTGCTCCTGATTATGCCTTGGTGCCCGAAAAAATTGTAGAGCCACTGGTAGAAGCCATGAAGAATTCGCTCCAGAAGCACTTAGATCCTGAAGGGAAGGGAATAAAAAACACGGAAAACTATGCTCGGATAGTGAACGAGAGACACTACCAGCGACTGACCGAGGCTTTGCATGACGCGGTAGCTGCCGGAGCTAAGGTGGTAGTAGGGGGTGAAACGGATGACCAAGAGCAGTACCTAAGCCCCACCGTGGTATTGGATGCCCCGGAGGATAGCAGTTTGCTCAATGATGAGATTTTTGGGCCCATCCTACCTATTCGTACTTATAAAGAAATGGACGAGGTCATTGATTACATCCAGCAGAAACCTAAGCCGCTGGCCTTGTATTATTTCGGAAAAGAGAATGCTAGAAAACGCAGATTGCTTGCCCGGACCTCATCCGGCGGCGTAGTTTCTAATGACGTCATTCTTCATTTTGCCCACACCGAAATTCCCTTCGGAGGGGTGAATAACAGCGGCCTTGGTAAAGCCCATGGCAGATGGGGCTTCATAGCCTTTTCTAACGAGAAAGGCACCCTGCACCAAAACCGCAATTTTTCCATGGCCAAGCTTACCTATCCTCCCTACAACAACCGTCTCAGGAAAATGATGGATGCTATGATGAAATACCTCTAAAATGCTGGAATTTAGTGCGAAAGAGGAGGCGCTGCTCCGGGCCGTGTTTGATACCCTATTGCCCGAAGTAGCCAGCGAAGAGGTCCCCATTAGAGATTACTGGAAGCGCAAGGGCACTGACTGGATCACCCCCCAAGATATTGCAGAGGGCCTTGCCGGGGTTAGCCCTGTACAACAGCAGGAATTTCGACAGTTGCTCAAACTATTGAGTTCCTGGACGGTGGGCGTTACCTGGAACGGCCCTTTGAAACCCTTCATCAAGCTTAACCCAAAGCAAAGAGCCACTTTACTCCAGGCTTGGCGAGACCATCGGGTCAACCTATTTCGCAAGGCCTTCTCTACCCTTAAGAAACTCATCATATTTCTGTTCTACACTAAGGCAGAGAAACAACAGAATCCTGCCTGGCCCATCATTGGCTATCCGGGTCCTTTGCCTGAGGCCGAACCCCCTCCGCGAGACCGCATGGAGGTCATATATGGTCACCAGATCGGTGATACTCTCTCTTGCGACGTGCTGGTGATCGGTAGCGGGGCTGGCGGCGGCGTGGTAGCGGCCGAGCTGGCACAGGCTGGGCACGATGTACTGGTAGTGGAAAAAGGCCCCTACCTGGACCGCTCAGATTTCAACCAGCTAGAGGCCGACATGGGTGCCATGATGTATGAGGCCAAAGGAGCCTTAACTACCGACGATGGTGGGGTTACTGTGTTTGCAGGGAGTTGCCTGGGAGGCGGCACTACCATCAATTGGGCTGGGGCCTTCCGTACGCCGGATTACATATTAAATGAATGGGCTCGGCAGCATGAAAACCCTGGCTATACTAGCGCCGAACTAGGGGCCTCTCTGGAAGCAGTGGCGGAGCGAATAGGAGTGAATACGGAGTACCCTTACCATAACCAGCAAAACCAGGCTTTGCTCAATGGATCCAGAGCCCTGGGCCAAGAACCTGAGCTTATACCCCGAAACGAAGTAGGTTTGGGCAAAGAAGACTTCAAAGGAATTGGCTATAGCTGTTCCGGAGACCGGTACGGCCATAAGCAAGGCACTGTACAAACCTACTTGCGTGATGCTCTGAAAGCAGGGGCCAGAATACTGCCACGAACCTACATTGACCGTATAACCCACCAGGGAGGCCATACCACGGGTGCGGTAGGCAAAACCATGGCGAAGGCAGAATGGAAACCTCTCACTATCAAAGCCAAGAAAGTAGTAGTGGCTGCAGGTTCCATCTATACTCCCGTGATCCTCAGCAAAAGTGGGCTTAGCCATAAGCACTTGGGTAAGCACCTGTACTTTCACCCTACCGTAGCGGTTTCTGCCCTGTACCCCACGGTAACCGATCCGGCCTGGTTTGGACCAATGATGTCAGTAGTGAACAACCACTTTACCAAACTGGACGGCAACTATGGATTCAAATTGGAAACCCCTCCTGCTCATGTAGGCCTATGTACCTTGGCCCTTCCTTGGATGGGTGGTGTGGAGCATAAGCGTGCTATGCTAGATCTATCTCGCCTGGGCCATTTTATTGTGCTAACCCGAGACAAATACGGAGGGTCTGTGTCAGTGGATAAATATGGTTTCCCCAGAATCCAGTACAAGCTCTCTCCCTACGACCAAAACCATTTGGTGCGCGGAATCCAGGAAGGGGCCCGAATTCAATTGGCAGGAGGTGCTGAGGAGATCATCTTTCCTTATAGTACCGACCGTAGGTTTGTTGCCAAGGAAGGAAAGGAGGCCTTGGAAACGGCGTTGAAAGACTTACCAAACTGGGGTTGGAAGCCCAATCAGTTTCCCCTCTTCTCGGCCCACCAGATGGGCACCGCGAGGATGGGTGGAAATAATGCCCGGCATCCTGTAGCCCCTAACGGTGAAACCCGCGAAATGAAAGGGTTGTATGTGGCTGATGCTTCCTTGTTCCCCGCTGCTAGTGGGGTAAACCCCATGCTGACCATCATGGGTTTGGCTCACTACATAGCCCAAGGGTTGAAATAGCAAGTAGGGCGAAGACTAGACACTGATATCGTCAAAACAGCGTGCCCTGCACGGGTTGGGCTACGCCTTCCATCCACTCCACCTCTACCCCAGCATAGCGGCGTACATTCAGCACCTTTCCGTCTTCCCAAAGAAGATATTGACCTCGGATGCCCGTAAGCACGCCCTCAACGGATAGTTCTTTCTCTAGGTTGACAGAAGCCAATTTAGGGGGTTGCTGTAAGGATGGAAATTTCAAGCTTGCTACTTCCGCTACCTCACAGGCATGTGGTTTTAGGTCGTCTGGCAGTAGCCCTTGTGCCTTCTCAAATTCAGCCTTCATATCCAGTGATGGGAATTCCCCCATCAGCATTTTACGCCAGTTGGTCTTGTCATTGTAATGGTTCTTCAGGGCCACCTCAATTTGCCCAGCTAGAAACCGATGAGGAGTGTTGGCAATAACTACCGCCTGCCCGGCCCCTTGATCAATCCAGCGGGTGGGTACCTGTGTATTGCGGGTTACTCCCACCTTCAGGCCACTCGAATTAGCCATGTAAACCACATGAGGTTGATTATGATGTCGATCCTCCCATTCAGGGTCCCTGCCCTGGCCCAAATGCGCCCTGCAT
>JBCBHI010000718.1:0-3333 GCA_038525885.1 Bacteroidota bacterium | reverse complement strand
ATCTCCATTTTTACTTTGTTCCTGCGGAAAATGGAAAAACCGAAGTACGATTATGGTTTGACAACTTACTCAAGAAACCAAGCCACATTTTCCCTCACCTTTTTGGTATCATTCGGTGGACCCATGCCATGCATTTGAAGGATTTGGCAGGGCTAAAGGAGTTTGCCGAAAAGAATGTCCTGACCAAGGCCAGCTAAAAGGGCCATTGAAAAGCTTATCGTTCGTTACTTCCTTAAGCGCTGCATCTGGTTAAAGATGTTGATCCGGTGGGTTTCCTCTGTCCCGCCTACGGAAAGCATACCCAGTGCATCCTTGGCCCAGTGAGCCACCCAGTGATCCGCCTGGTATCCATGGCTACTTAGCAAACTGAGTAGTGTTTGGGTGCCAGAGGCCAAGGCTTGAGTACCGGCCCATTTGGCTTGTGAGCCCAACCGGATGGCAGTAGGCTGTTTCGTAAGCAAAGCATGCAAAGCCCCGTAGGTAGTCCAGCGGGCCTGATCAATCTTCATTTGAACTTCCGTAAGCTTCTGCTGGACTAACTGATGCTTCAGAATCGGTTTACCGAAGGAACTTCTGGGTTCTAGGAATTGCCAGGTGAGAGAAAGCGCCTGCTCCAGCACCTCGGCACATACCAAACCGTAGTAAACTCTGGCTATGCCTACTGCACTGCCCAGTGCTGGCAAACCCTGGTCCGGTTTGCCAAAAAGGGCGTCCCCAGGCAATTGGACGTTCTGTAGCTGAACGCTGGCGATGGGTAACGTTTTGAGCCCTAAGGACTGAAAGGGAGGTTCGGGGGCTACCCCTGGCAAGGTGGTATCTGTGATGAAACACGTAAGGCCCTGACCGCCTTCTAGTTTGGCTACCGTAAGCAATAAGCCAGCGGTGTTGCCGTGGGCCAAGTGCCATTTTTGGCCCGTGATTTCGTACCCTTCTGGTGTGGTGCGCGCTTGGGTTTGGGTACCCGGCACATCCGTGCCCGACTGGGGCTCCGCAATGCCAATGGCCGTAAGCGTGCCGGCTAGCAAACGGGGGAGGAGTTCTTCTTTTTGCTTGGGGGTACCCGTTTGCAGCAGCCCAGCCATGAACCCGGCTTGGGATACACAGGTCAACAGAAAACCCATATCCGGGCATGAGGAGGCCAGTCCTTCCAAGGCTGCGGTAAAATCCCACCAACTGCCGCCTAACCCAGTATGTTCAGTTGGAAGAGCAATACGCCAAAAATCAGTATGGGACAGTGCTTGCCATGCCTCTTGGTTAAATTTTCCTGATGAATAACGGTCTGTATACCCAGGAACCAAATGCTGTTGGGACCACTGGCTGTAGTATGCTTTGAGCTTAACTTGATCTGCACTCCACCCTTGTATCATACCCCAAATGTGCACGCGATCAGGGGTACCTCCAAATCCAATTTTCTGTCATTTACAACGGTATCTCTATGTACCGGGTCAAAGGGTAAAGCATTTCTCACGATGACTTATTTTGTAAAACGTCTCTCACTATCTTTTTTGGCGCTGATCCCATTCTTATCAGCATGCGACCTAGGTACAGCGTGTACGCTGGAGTTTCGCTCGGTAATCATAGAGCTTACCGGGGGTGAACCGGATGATTTTTATACTCTCCGCAGTAGCAATGGAGATACCCTTCGTTTTCCAAATGAAACAGGTAATACCTTCTACACCGTCATCAATGATTCTTGGCAAGAAGAATTGAAAGGGTCCGAAGAAGAATTTGTTTTTGAAGCCGTCATAGACGGTGCCGTGGTGGTATCGGAGACCTTCGTAATAGAAGCCGATGTGTGCCACATCAATAAGGTAAGCGGCCCACAGTCGGCTGCCCTTGATTAACCTACAAAAAGACAATACATCATGATTAAAAGTATTTTAAGTAGAGCCGCACTTTTGGCTGGCATCGCTGCAGTTACCCTGGCTTTTTCTGGGTGTGACGCTTGGCAAGTCGCTTGTACCGAGGAGTTCCGTAGTGTTACCATCGAGCTTACTGGAGGTGACCCGGATGATTTTTATACCCTCCGTAGCAGCAACAGGGACACCCTCCGGTTTCCCAATGAGTTTCCGGGTGATTTATACACCGTCATTGATGATTCTTGGCAAGAAGAGTTAGAAGGATCGGAAGAAGAGTTTGTCTTTGAGGCCATCGTAAATGGTACGGTAGTAGTAAAAGAAACGTACGTGATTGAAGCGGACCTTTGCCACATAAACAAAGTGAGCGGCGCAGAATCCGCCTCCCTCAACTAGTGCTTTAGGAATATTTCCGTAGGTGCCTACTGGTAACCGTATAGCCGTATCATGGAAGTGGTTGATGGTCAAGAAAAATGACTTCAACCACTTTTTTGTTTATGCCAGATGAGTTGGATTATATCGCTTTCCACCTATGCTTATACAAAAAGGAAAGCCAACTCAATAGAGTTGGCATCCTTAGCGTATTCCAAAATGATAATCGGTAGAACTACAACTAGCCAAATTTTCTGTTGATTTGACTACAATGTTGTCGTTCCAACCTGTACCAATCCAAACGACACTGTAGGTCGATTGTTGTTGTATTTCCATGAATGGCCTCAGATTCCTGATAATGGGAAATTTCAATCGTATTCGAAGCTACTGCCTATTCAGTCTGTAAATGGAGCTCAATCGCGGCCTTCAACGTATTTACCTGTTCAGTTAGCGTCTGGTATTTTTGGAGTTTGTACAGGTGATTGATTTCTATTCGCCAGAGATAACTCAACAGCTCATTTTTCTCCGTAGGAGTGAGGGGTAAAGGCTGACGAATGCCCACTAAATTCCCCAGGTTGTCAAATTGTAAATAGGCCTTAAGAATTTCATTAATGCCATGAAAATAGGTGGTGAAGGCCTGCATTTCTGCGGCGGTTTCTTCCAGCTTGTATATGATCTGGTACCAATGGTCGTAAAGGGCCAAAATTTGTAAGCGAATGCTGTCATTGGATATGATTTCCAGACCCTTCGATTTTAAGCTTTGGTAGCCGGAAAGATTCATAATGGACGTAAAATCTCGCACTACCATGATGTAATGGATGCCCAAAGAGTCTGAACTCACCGATTGGCCTTGGACCAACCTACGGAAGTACCTACAAGCCTTTATGCTTTGCTGGTGGCTGTTGGTGTTTCCTTCTATATCCTTTAGGTCTAGCTGGAGCCCATTCTGTATTTCGGCCAAGATCTTATCCTCTGCCAGGCGGTCTCTCCGGTTATCATTCCAATTGTTGAGAGCAAAGGCAGAGATAACAGCAATAAAGATGGACAGAAACTCAAGTGCGAGTTTGCTCCAAGAGATGTATTTCATGGAAGCCACATGGATGGA
>JBCBHI010000717.1:0-3351 GCA_038525885.1 Bacteroidota bacterium | reverse complement strand
ATTTCATTCAGTGGTAGGTTGCAACTTGGTACGCTAGTGCGTAGTCTTAGGGCATGATTTCCAATCTCATTTGGGTAGGCCTGGGCGGAGCAGCGGGCAGCATGGGTCGCTACCTCATAGGCGCGTACGCGCAGAAGTGGTGGCCGGGACTATTCCCTTGGGGCACCTTAATTGCCAATGTGCTAGGTGCACTCCTTATCGGCATTTTCATCGGCCTCTTTTCCCGGCAGCTACTTACGGATAGTCAGAAGTTGCTGCTGATGACGGGCTTCTGCGGCGGGTTCACCACCTTTAGCACGTTTGCTCAGGAAAACCTCTCGTTGTACCAAAAAGGCGAATGGGGCACACTCATCATCTACCTAACGGTCAGCATGGTTGCCGGTATAGGTGCCGTAGCCTTAGGCCTCAGCCTGAGTAGAAGCTAAGCCTCACTCCTGCTCCGCTACCGTAAGCCCCAACGCATCCAGAACATTCTCCTTTGCACTGGGTGAGAAGATAAAGCGTTCTTCCAACGACACCACCACTTCCTCTGGCACTCCACTTTCTAGCAGAGTATTCCTAAAGAAGGGATAGTCAGCTACTTCTGTGGCTTCACTAGCCAAAATAGTCTGAAGCCATGCCCAAGAAGCCTCACGGCCTATTTCACTCTCGATCGCTGAGAGTAACAAAGGAACATATCGGTACCGGTACGTACTCCCAATTTGGCTTACCTCACTTACTTCATGCAGCGGCGTAAAATCCTTGTCCTTCACTACATCCCCGTACCACGCTAGCCTACGCTCGTACTCTTGGTCAGGGCCCATCAGGTCCCTACAAGCTTGCAGGGCCACGTATTCATTAAAGCCCTCCAGGAAGGCCCACCGTAAGGGGCCTACCGGAACCCAAGAAACCCCGAAATAAAAATGTGCTGTCTCATGGTAGGTGGTGGCTAAAGAACCCGGCCGAACTCCCCTACTCCCCGGTTTTCTAAACATTCGGGCCATGGTATAGGGCTCATACCCTATGGTGACAATAGCGGGATAGGTATTGAATTGCCAGGCTTTGTGGCGGGCCGTGGGAGTCGTTTGAATCAATACGAATTCTTTGCCGTACGGAATTTCAAGTTTTCGTGCATAGTAAGCCGTAACGGTATCAATCTGAGCGCGGAAGAATTCTTCTTGCTCAGGGGATAGCGGAGAGTTCAAGAAATACACAGATCCTGATTTGGTAAAGGAGTAGTCTCCTACATACAACATCAGTTGGTAGGGCGTATTCGCCTTAAACTCGCCTGTGGAGGCCGCTACGGGTGGAGAACCATTAATGTACAGAGAGGTACAATCCTCGCAAGTAATTTGCAGGTCATAAGAGAATTCATTGATCACCAACCCGGTTTCCTTATCTATCACTACTGGGTACCATTCCGTTTGTTCGGAGGCTCGAAGGGAGTACCTGTTAAACGCCAGATTGCCTTTCCAGTCGCTCACCTTATTTCTGAAGCGGTTCCGCAATGGCAATCTCACCTGATAATCAGCCTGAAATTGACGGGGTTGATTTCCGGAAATCAGCGAATATCCCTGACTCTCGTAGGTGTTGTGTGAATCCTCCTTGGCCGCCTCTAACTCATTTCCGTTGCCATCCCGAAAGTCTGGGCGTACAAAAAGCTTATTGAGCCGAATGGCATACTGCTCCGGCAGGTTGGAGTAGCTGAGTTCACATTCTATGGATTTTTTACTGATGGATACTTCTATGGTTCCACTAATATGCGGAACCTGACCATAGCCAGGAAGGATATGAGCACCTACCCATAAAGCCAGAAATACAAGACGGAGCATGGCAGCAGAGGTTATTTTGCTGCCAAAGTATCTGAAATATCCATACGGTAAGCCCGCCAAGCCGGATAAAGGGATGAAATGATGCCCAAAACAATGGATAAGCCTGCCAATAGCAACTCCGTTTCACCTAGCCAATAGGTACCAGAAAGTCCCAAACGCTCGGCGGCCTCATTTGTCAAGGCGATGGCCTCTACCAAAGTGTGCCCCAACAACAGCCCCAATCCTGCTCCGAAGACGGTGATCCACATACTTTCCAAAATCACCAGCCAGAACACCTTGCCCCGGCTTGCGCCCATAGCCCTCATCATGGCCAGATCATACTGGCGCTCCTTAAGCGCATTGAAGAGAGAAAGAAAAATACTGAGGGCCGCTACCACTAATACCAGCAAGGCAAAAGCCTGTAGAATGTCCACCCCTATCCCTAACCGCTCAAATAGCCGGGCCGACTCATAAGCAGGGCTGGCCGCCATCATGTTGGTATTGGTATTGATAAGCCGGGGCAGCTGCACCGCCCCCAGGGGGGAACTGAATTTGATGAGTAAACTGGTGATTTGCAGACTATCAGCCGTAGGTAAGCCTTCGGTTACGGACGGAGCCTCATGAGGGAGGTGAATTTGATCATGGCTCACCCAAAAGGATTCTACCCCCGTAAGGATCAAGTCATCTAATACGGTATAGGTGGGCTTCAAAATCCCTACTACAGTAAAGGCGTGTTCATCATGGGCCTCTAAACCTTCCGCAAAGCCATGGTCACTTATGAGTTGGTCTCCTATGCCCAGACTCAGCTTTTTGGCTACTTGATAGCCCAGAGTTACCTCCATTACCTGTGTCCAAAGTCTGCCCTCCTGCAACGTGGCTTCGTAGTGGGCCGGGTAGGCGTGGTTAGTCCCAACGAGACGGTACCCCTTATAGCTATCGCCTATGGCCATAGGTATGGCTTCTTTCACCAGCGGATGCTTCGCTACGGCCCTGGCCTCAGCCAGTTCAATATTACCCGTTGGAAATTCCACCTGAAAGACACTGCACAGTATGGCTTGTAGCGGGCTGCCTTTGGCACTTACTACCATCCCAATACCCGCTGCATTAGCATTCAGCCTGGATTGCAGCTGTTCATTGATGCTGAGTAAGGAAACCATCAAACTTAACCCCAGCATTAGCAGTAGCATGCTCAGGGCCACGTGCAACGGCTTGCTACGAAAATAGAGGAAACTGAGGCGGAGTAGTTTCATGAAAGAGTATAGGTATGAGAAAAATGGTCCTTTACACGTTGGTCATGGGTGGCTACAATCAAAGTAGCCCCATGGGTCTGTGCAGATTTTAGTAATAGATCTACCACCCGATCGCAGTTGGCATCGTCCAGACTAGCGGTAGGTTCGTCTGCCAAAACCACCTGGGGCTGATTGACCAATGCACGAGCAAGGGCTACTCGCTGGGCCTCCCCCCCACTTAGTTGCTGTACCCTACTGCTTGCTTTGTGTCCTATCCCCAACTCTTCTAATAACCCCATGGCCTCCGAGCTCCTCCAGGGCAGGTCGGCCAT
>JBCBHI010000716.1:0-3357 GCA_038525885.1 Bacteroidota bacterium | reverse complement strand
AGCAGAACGCCCCTCGGTAAACTGACAACCAGCCCAAAGGTCATCCTGACGAAGGAAGGACCTCGGTAGTTACAGCTCACCAACTCACCCCCCAAAGAGAAAACCAACCGGGAAACAGCTAAAAAAGACCTAACCAGCCCCCACACAAAAAATCACCCTGCATTTTTACGATCTACAGTAAAGCCCCTGATACAAGGCCAAAAAGAAAGGCTGAAGCCAGCCAGACACACGAATACGGACATTTGTTACCCCAACATGACCCAAACATTAATACCTTTACAGTTTCAACATCACCTATCACCTAAGCACTATCATGAAGAGAAAACTGTATTGGATGCTAGCCCTACTAGGATTAGCAACCGGCTCAGTATGGGGGCAGGGCGTTACCACCGCCTCGCTTTCCGGCACGGTAAGCGACAACCAAGGCGAGCTATTGCCTGGCGCTACCGTTGTGGCCATTCACGGACCTACCGGCGCACGGTACGGTGCCGTTACCAACGTAGAGGGCCGTTACAACCTGCAAGGGTTGCGTATTGGGGGGCCTTACACCCTAGAGATCTCTTTTGTGGGGTACAATTCTGACACGCGCAAAGGATTGTACTTGCAGCTTGGCGTCCGCCAAAACCTGGATGCCACCCTGGCTCCCTCTACCACCCAACTGTCCGAAGTAGAGATCGTTGCCAACGGTGCCGAAGACCGCACGGGAGCTTCCACAAGTTTGAGCGAAGAAGTCCTCACCCAACTGCCCACCATTGCCAGGTCTGCCCAGGATTTCACCCGGCTCACGCCCCAGGCAGACGGCATCAGCTTCGGCGGCAGAAACAACCTCTACAATAACTTCTCACTAGACGGCTCCATCTTCAACAACTCCTTCGGGCTCGACGTCGCCACTCCCGGTGGCCAAACCGACGCCCAACCCGTCTCGCTAGATGCTATTGAGCAAATCACCGTGACCCTGGCTCCGTTTGATGTACGCCAGAGTGGCTTTACCGGGGCAGGAGTAAACGCCGTTACCCGTTCCGGGTCCAATACCATCCAAGGTTCAGCCTATTACTTCTTCCGCAACAACTCCCTGGCGGGACAGTCCGTAGCCGGCGAAGAAGCTCCTAACCTACAGTTTGGCACCTCCCAAACAGGTTTCCGCATCGGCGGCCCCATCATCAAAAACAAAGTATTTTTCTTCCTCAACGCCGAAGCGGAGCGTCGTGACCAACTAGCCCACGGCTTTGTGGCCGAAGGCTCCGCTACTGAAGGTGCCGAAACCAATGTAGATGTAAATGAACTGGACGCCGTTCGGCAACACCTGCTTGACAACTACGGCTGGGATCCTGGAAGGTACGAGGGGTACAACCACCAGACCCTCAACAACAAGATCATCGCCAAGATTGACTGGAACATCAACGAGAATCATGACTTCGTAGCCCGGTTCAACTTCCTGGATTCCTGGAAGGACATCCTACCCAACCCAGAAGCTATTGGCGGTCGGGGACCTACTCCCTTCCGTTTGCCCTTCGAGAACTCCTCATACCGAATCCACAACGACATCTTCTCCTACGTAGGCGAGCTCAACTCCCGGTGGGACAACGCTACCAACCGCGTGCTTGTCGGGTACACCGCCTTCCGCGATTTCCGCGAGCCTTGGTCCACCCTCAGGTCAGATGGTTTCTTCCCTACCATCGACATCTGGGACAACTTCAACGGAGTTACCCACATCACTGCCGGGTCCGAGATGTTCTCTACCGGCAACGTATTGAATCAGGACGTTTTCCAATTCACCAACGACTTCACCTACTTCGTAGGCGACCATAGCCTCATGGCCGGAGTCAATTACGAAAACTTCCGTTTCGAAAACTCCTTCAACCTGTTCTTCTATCCTTGGGTAGTCTATGGTTCTGTGGACGATTTCCTCAATGATTCGCCCCTGTTCTCCGTAGGCACTGGCCCCACCGAAGATGCCAGTGACCTCAATGCCTTGGTAGCCGCTCGTTCTGGCAACGAGTTCTCCCTAGTTGTCCCCAACGTGGGCCTCTTGGGTGTATACCTGCAAGACGAGTGGCAGGTGAGTGATCAGTTGAACCTCACCCTGGGCTTCCGGATGGATGTACCCATCTACCGGACCGAAATCGCCGCCGACCCCGTGGTACAGTCCTACGACGGCTGGAGGGATGAGAACGGCAATTCCGTATCCTTCGACCCCTCCGTCCTACCTGACCCAGTCCCCCTATTCTCTCCGCGCATAGGCTTCAACTATGACGTGAAAGGCGACCGCAGTTTCGTGCTCCGCGGCGGTACGGGCATTTTCACCGGGCGCATCCCCTTCGTTTGGCTTGGCAACCAAGCCTCCAACGCCTTCCTAAACGAAGGATTCAACACCTTCCAGGTAAATGCAACCGCCGAGGACTTCCGTTTCCCTCAGGTATGGAAAACCAACCTGGCTGCGGATGTGGTCATCGGCAACGGGTGGAACCTCACCGGAGAGGTGATCTATGGTAAAGACGTGAACGCCATCGTACACCGCAACTATACCATGGCAGCCCCTACGGCTACCCTGTCCGGCAGCGGAGATACCCGCCCCATCTTCCAGGGCAACGAGGCCAATACCTACAATAACCCAGATTTCCCCAACTCTGGAATTGATGCCGGGGCCATCGTATTGGACAACACCGACCAAGGGTACCAGCTTTCGGCTACCGCCAGCCTTAGCAAAACCTTTGACTTTGGCCTTACCGCCAACATCGCCTACTCCTATTTGGATAGCCGCGACCTCACCTCCATTCCCGCCGAGATCGCCGCCGATGCCTTCCAGCGCAATCCCGTCGTTGGCAATCCTAACCTCCCTCAGTTCTCCTGGTCACGCTATGGTCTGCAACACCGCATCGTAGGTGGGGCATCCTACCGCAGAGTATATGCAGGGGGCAAGCTAGCCACTAGCCTGGGGGCCTTCTACGAAATAGGCCAAGGCCGCCGATACTCCTACGTCTATGCTGGCGACCTCAATCGGGACAACTCTGGCGCCAATAACAACGACCTACTGTACGTACCCATGAATGCTGGCGATATCAACTTTGGCACCGTAGACGACGATGGCAATGCCGTGGAGGCAACCGATGCCGCCGCCCAGTGGCAAGCCCTGGATGCCTTTATCAACCAAGACCCTTACCTCAGCACCCGCCGCGGCGACTACGCCGAGCGCAATGGGGCCACCCTCCCTTGGTTTGCTCAGATGGACATCAAACTCCTGCAGGACGTCATTCTGGGCAATGGCAACACCCAGCACCGCTTCCAGGTATCTCTGGACATCCTCAACGTAGGAAACCAGATAACGGATGCCCCAGCTGTCGCTGATCAGGTTGCCTA
>JBCBHI010000715.1:0-3365 GCA_038525885.1 Bacteroidota bacterium | reverse complement strand
TTGCGGAGACACCTGGAGGGTACGGGTTTTCAGGTAGTTGCCATGGAAACCACGCTTTCGGGGGGCTTGGGGGTATTCTTCGCTACCCAACCGGACTTAGTGGTGGTAGATGTTATTCTTCACGGATTGCCTGAGGGGCTTTCCTTTGCCCAAGCCATCCGCAGGAACGGAATAACTCCCTTGGTATTCCTCTCCTCACAGGATACCGCTGATCTCTTCCTACAAGCCAGACAGCAATTTCCCTTCAGCTATTTGTTGAAGCCCTGCACCCCGGCGGCGATCCAATACGCACTAGAGCTAGCCTATGAGAATACCGAGGCGGTAGGGAATGTTGGGCAGGCTTTCCCTTCTGCTTCAGCACCTTCCGATTTACATCGGCAACACCTGCTAGTGAAACAGGGTAAGCAACTGCATAGGGTAGGCCTTCAGGAAATCCATTACGTAGCCGTAGAGGGTAAATATTGCCAGCTGTTCTCTCCACCCCAACGCTATACGGTGCAGATTCCACTGAAGCAATTGATAACCAAATTGCCCGCAGAAAGCTTTGTGCGGATCCACCGGAACTACTTGATCAACCTGAATTTCTTTGATCGCCTGCATCTAGGAGACCTTTCCGTATGGATGACGGACGGGACGGAACTGCCCATTAGCCAGTATTTTAAGAAGGCTGCCCTGGAGCAGTTTGATGTGCTTATGTAGGCTGGGACTCTCCGAAAGGGTCTCGAAGAGCGCCATGTGTACCCCTCTTGGTCATCTTGAGCGAGAGCGAAAGAACTCGGTAATGCCTGAGAAAGAACTCTCTGAGAAGCGGCTGCATTTCTTCGCTCAGGTGGCGAGGTAGGTTTGAATCCCGGAGAGTTGGGTTCTCCTATTCTGGTCCTTAGCCCTATCCACCTAGTTCCTTCCGCGCCGCGCAGGCCTTCGTCAGGATGACTGGAGTGGTGAGGTAAGAACGGTCATCTTGAGCGGCAGCGAAAGATCTGGGTGGTGCCTGAGAAAGGACTCCCTGAGAAGTGGCTGCATTTCTACGCTCGGGGGGCTTGGTTCGAATCCCGGAAGGTTGGGTTCTCCTATTCTGGTGCTTAGCCCTATCCACGGAGGGCCTTCCGCGCCGCGCAGGCCTTCGTCAGGATGACTGGAGTGGTGAGGTAAGAAGGGGCATATTGAGCCGTAACGAAAGACCTTGGTTTTGCCTGAGAATGAACTCTCTGGGAAGCGGGTACACAGAGATTCTTTCTGGCATCCAAAATGGGCAGGGCACAAAAAAAGACCGCAGGGTAACCGCGGTCCGTTTGCTTATGTGGTGAGGATGTTACTCTTAGAGGTCTCTGCGAACCTCAACGGCATTCATTCCCTTAGGTCCTTGTTCTAGAGTAAAGGTCA
Organism: Bacteroidota bacterium; assembly: GCA_038525885.1. Taxonomy (GTDB): domain Bacteria; phylum Bacteroidota; class Bacteroidia; order Cytophagales; family Cyclobacteriaceae; genus DMST01. The sequence continues at coordinate 1,982 of JBCBHI010000715.1, read as the reverse complement.
CTTTGTCGTTAAGTCCAATCCGATCAATCATCCCGTTTACGTGGACGAAGTATCGTTCATTGGTCTCATATTCTTTAATAAATCCGTAGCCCTTGTCGTCGTTGTAGTAGTCTACCCGTCCTTTGCGGATAACCTCGGTCTCGTCTACGGTATCACGTGAAGCGGCTCCTAATTGGATGCTATCCAAATCTACCTCTTTCTTCTTGTTCGGATCTGGGGGAGTATCAACAATGTTCCCGAACTCGTCTACATATGCCATCATGGCATCTAAGGCACCACCGCTAGAATTAGCCTGGCGGGCTTCCTTGCGTTGTGCTTTCGCTTCTTTCTTTTTCTGACGTTTTTTCTCTTTTTCTTTTTTACTAAAGGTCTCTGAAGATTTACCCATTCTGTCTGTTTATTGTGATAAGATTGCCCTTCGACTCATGCTCTTCGATAGTGAAAAGCGATTATTCTACAAAGGTACGCAGAATATAACCCAATACCACATCAAAATTGTTCCCTTATCGGTAAGATTCTTCCTAAGGGTGGTTTAAAACCGATATTTTTTGAAATATTTTGAGAACTGTGAGTGTTGCCTCCGGTAAAGTGTGCCGTAGAATTGCAGCTACAACTCTCTACCCAAAACAAGGTACCTTTCCATATCAAACGGCTCAGGAGTTGCAGAGTTGGGCAAATACAGAGGATGATGCGGATGGCCTTGCTTAGTGACGGCACCAATACTAACCCAATCACTGACAGTACGCTGGGTGAGCTGGTAAATATCCTGCAAGCAGGGGAGGAGGTATTTCCGTTTTTCGATGAGCGTGCCCCAAGCGGCCCAGAGGGTAACTGAAGGTTGGCTCAGAATAGACTCTATCTGTTGCAGATTGTCCTGATGATAAGTCCGATTTAGCCGCTTGTGCAAGTCGTTGGGATTGGTGGCCCGTTGCGGATATACATTGAGCATGACCCAGCCATCATACCCGAGGCGCTCAGCAGCGCGCTCTACACAGCGCACGGTGCCATCTATATGGCCGGGTCTGGCGGTACTTGGGTTGATGCCAAAGCAAACCAAAGGGCGGCTGCCTGGCACCCCCAATACATACCGGGCCCGGTCGTTGGGGCTAGTCTCATAAAGCCAGGAAAGTTCCGTGGTTGCCATGAGACAAAGGTGCTACATTTCAGGGACAACCAAGGTCCTAAACTCCCTGGCTCGAATGCCAGGGAGCAAGGAACACCCCCTATTCTGGGGCTGTATACCGCACCAGATCAATACCCACTCCGTTGGGGTCCTGGATGGCGAAATGACGGTCACCCCAGGGCTCATCACGTAGCTCCACTTGAATGACTATTCCTTTGGCTTTCAGTTCCTGATAGAGGGTGTCCACATCGTCCACCTCTATGGTCAGGTACATGCCCTGGCCCTGGAATGCGGGCTGAAATATGGGCTGCTGACTGGGGTGCTCCGGTAGCAAAAAGCTAAGCTGAGCCTGACCTCCGGGTGCTTGCATCAGCAAGTAGAACTCGTTCTCGAAAGTGACGGTAAATCCCAGGTATTCCTGGTAAAATTTCTTGGTCTCGGGCAGTTTTTCGGTAATGATTCCAGCATTTAGTTTCATGGGATATCGGGGGTGTGAAGTTTCAGAAACGGTTTGGGTAAATCCTTGATAATGAACGGCTATCGTGAGTAATAGCCACCAAGTCATTCGTTTCATAGGTTCTTGATTTGATGATGAAACAAAGCTAGATAAGAGGTCAAGGGGATGATTGTAAAAATCGGCCATCCTACTCTTAACCTCCTACGGAAAACTGGAGGCTAGTTTGTTCACTAAACCTTATAGGTTTCCAAAACCTATAAGGTTTGGGTTGTTCGTGGTTTGAGAACCAAAAGCTGGCAGTGCTGAAAAATTGCCAAAGGTGAGAGACCATAAATGAAAAGTGTGGATCTGTAGACCTCTCAGAGTATGCCAAGACTAATCTAGGGAGAAATCCGGCCGAAG
>JBCBHI010000714.1:0-3365 GCA_038525885.1 Bacteroidota bacterium | reverse complement strand
TACGATCAACCGTATGCAAGGCTACTCCAGGAGAAGTTGTTTGAGCCTGCACAAATGACCAACTCTTTTATCAACCTAAGTGAAGAACAACAAGCCTTACTAGCCAGTGGGTACAATGATGACCACGTTTCGATGCCCAACTTCAGAAAGCCGATCCAGTTGTGGGGTGCGGCCGGCAGAGTAAAGTCTAATTCTTTGGATATGCTGGCCTACATAAAGTGGCAGCTGGATTCCACCAATCCGGTGGTCATCCGGTCTCAGCAGAAAATATTCAAAGACGTAGATAACATCTGGCTAGCCTACTTTTGGGATGTGCTAGATGATAAAGATGGCACCCACATAGAACACCATGGCGGCCTGTATGGCAGTCAAAATTGGCTAATGATCTACCCTGAGCAGCAATATGGAATTTCAATCATCACCAATTCAAGTTTTCCTGAAGCCAACCAAATAATTAAGCAGACAGCCAATCAGATATTTGAAAAGTTGAATTGAGAACCCCACCTAGAAACCAATCTCACATGCTTTCGCTTTTCTCAAGCCTGATCTTAGCCTTGTGCTTATCCGTAACCAACCCTGCCAAGGCCACCGGGCTCAATGTATTGCACTACTCCGTACACCTGAAACCCGACCTACCATCCCAATCCGTGGAGGGCCAGGTAGTGATTGAGTTTGAACTCCCCCTCACCGAGCAGGAGATCGTACTAGACGCAGGCAACTTGGAGATTGAGGGCATAGAGGGTGAATCCGTAACAGGGTACTCAAAACAAGGGAGCAAGCTGCATATCCAATTATCCAACGGCCGAAACCTTAAAGAGGAAATCACTGTCCATTACCACGGCAGCCCAAAAAGGGGCCTATTGTTCCACCCTGAGGCAAGCCAAGCCTATACCGTGTACTTCACCAGCGACTGGATGGTCTGCCATGATACCCCCGAGGACAAGGCTACTCTCAACCTAAACATAGTGGTGCCCGAGGGGCTAGACTGTGTAGCCAGTGGTGAGCATACCTGGACCGAGGAAGGCTTACACCATTGGCAGCAAAACTACGAGTCGCCTACCTATACCTACGGCTTTGCGCTGGGCAAATTCCAACAGCAGGACACCATCTACCAAGCCGTGGATATCCACAACTACGCCCCGGCCTATACCCCGGCCCAGCTCCAGTACATCTTTCGGGAGACCCCAGGCATGCTAGCCTTCTTCGAGGAGAAATCAGGAGTGCCTTATGACCAGGAGGACTACTCCCAAATCCTCATGGGAGGCCACTACCAGGAGATGTCCGGGTTTTCCATCCTGATGGAATCCTACGGGAAGCTGGTATTCAAAGACAGCACCGAAACCAACCTAATCTCTCATGAGCTAGCCCACCAGTGGTGGGGCAACCGAATCACCTGCGAGAGTTTTCAGCATTTTTGGCTCAACGAAGCCATGGCTACCTACATGTCCGCCGCCTACAACCAGCACCGCTTTGGGGAGGCAAAATACCAGGCAGACATCGGGGCCTACCGCCGGGTGTATGAGGGCATCAAGAGCCGGGGCAACGATAAACCGCTGGTGTTCCGAAGCTGGATAAATCCCAGCCGGGACGACCGCAACATTGTCTACTTCAAGGGGGCCTACTTCCTGCATGTCCTGCGTCAGGAGCTAGGCGACCAGGCCTTTTGGGAAGGTATCCGGCACTACAGCCAGCAGCATTTTGACGGCACCGTTACCAGCCAGGATTTCCAGCAGGCCATGGAAGCCGCCGCCAACCGCGAGCTTACCGCGCTATTCAACGAATGGGTGTATCCATAATTCAGCAACCCTGTTCTGTAGGGTGGCGTTTCATGAAACGCCACCCTACAGAAATGAACCACCCTACCTATAATCCTCCCACCCTGGCTAGGAAGTTACTTCCTTGCCACCTATCCTAGCAGAGGAACTTGGTTCCTCGCCCACAATCCATCTGAAATAGCACCTACTGATGATCATTATTCAACAATAAACTGAAGGGTTTTCATGCCGAATCCGTGCCTGGCAATCATTAATAACCGAGCTTAGTTACCTCCCACCCCAACCCCGCCCCCATGAACCCTAGCCATCCCACCCATTTCACCCTCAACAACGGGCTCACCATGCCCTCCCTCGGCCTGGGGGTACTATTCGCAAAGAATGACGGCGAAGTAGAAAGCGCCGTACGGGCCGCCTTGGAGTCCGGCTACCGTAAGATCGATACCGCCTCCGCCTACCAGAACGAACAAGGCGTGGGCCGGGCCCTCCAGCATAGCGGCGTGCCCCGGGCGGATGTCTTTCTGGGCACCAAAGTCTGGAATTCGGAGCAGGGCTATGACCAGACACTCCGGGCCTTCGACAACAGCCTGGCAAGGCTACAAACGGACTACGTAGACCTGTACCTCATCCATTGGCCCGTGCCCTCCAAGTACCGCGACACCTACCGGGCCATGGAGCAAATCTATGCCGGCGGCCGGGCCAAGGCCATTGGCGTGTGCAACTTCTCGGTCGCTCAGCTGCAGGACCTCATGGCCCATTCCAGCATCGTCCCCGCCGTCAATCAGGTAGAAATGCACCCGCACCTAAGCCAAAACGAATTGCTCACCTTCGCCCAAACGCACCAGATTCAGCTAGAGGCATGGCGGCCCATCATGATGGGCGAGGTACTGCAAATGCCAGAGCTCCAAGCCATAGGCGCAACCCACGGTAAGTCAGCCGTGCAAGTAGCCCTTCGGTGGCTGGTACAACGGGGGGTGGCGGCCATTCCTAAATCCGTGAACCCCAAACGAATCCAGCAGAACGCTGACATCTTTGACTTCGAACTCACTCCGCAGGAAATGGCCATCATCGAAGGCCTCAACCAAAACCGAAACCTGGGGGAGAACCTATCCCTCGTTGAATAAGGCCGCTACACTCCCCGAGAGGTAATATCGACACAGTCCAGAAAAAAGCGCAAAACCATTCACCGCAGGTCACCCGTATCTGCTACCTTATGGGGCCAAACCTCCCCTCGGATGAGACTCCTTCTGGCCCGCTTACTAACCTTCATTTTCCTGGCCCTGGCCGTACTCCATTTCTATTGGGCATCTGGTGGACTTTGGGGGCTAGAAAGCACCCTGCCTACCACCGCGCAGGGGCAGAAGGTGCTGGCCCCTACTCCGAAAGACAGCCTGGTCGTAGGCCTGCTATTGGCCTTATGCAGTGCCTTCTATCTCCTGCTCGTAAGCTCATTCGCAGGTCTGGTTAGGCTCAAGAAAGTCGGCCTATGGGTCATTCCCCTGGCCTTAGTGCTGCGGGCTGTAGGGGATTTCCAGTACGTGGGGTTCTTCAAACGGATCACGGGCACCGAGTTTGCCCATTGGGACACCCTCT
>JBCBHI010000713.1:0-3368 GCA_038525885.1 Bacteroidota bacterium | reverse complement strand
GGTGTACCATACTTTCGAAAGGTACACCTGCAGGAAAGGACTAAACGAGTACTGCTGATAAAGGCGGTAGTGCTGGCGTAAATCCTGACTATTTGCGTCACGCGAAAGAATAGGAGCTTCTTCGTGCTCATAATAAATAGAATCTCCACGGCCCGTAGTATCCACCCCCCAAGGCTCATTATGCCGATGCAGCCATCGGGACCAGCTCCCTAGTACCCGGTACTTGCTATCCTTGGTACGCCAGCTCATAAACATGTCATACTGATAAGACAATACCTGGCGGTCCGTCCTCCGGTTCAGGGTAGCCAGTTGGCGAGTCACCAACATAGAGCGGAAATCCCCTCCTACATTCCACTGTGGGTTGATATTCCGGGTAAAGGTTAGGTCTACCGTATTCCGGCCCCACTCACCAAACATCACCTCCATGTTAGTGTAGGGACTCTGCGAGTTGTAATGCTTCAGATCCTTACCTCCTCTGTAGAAGGGTGTATAGGCTTCATAACCGGAGCGGGCACCTATGCCTTCTACACTCTGCGGAAATATGGGCTTGATGGGCGACCCTATCAGCCCCAGGTCCTGGATCTTCTTGTCGTAGCGGTCGAGCCAAGAAACCTTGTGCAGCCGATCAATAGTACTATCTAAATGATACAGGGTATCCCGGTTGTACCGCAAGTCTTCTTCTAGAAAGTATCGGGTAGTTGAGGGACCATATACCTGTCGGGTAGTATCGTCTAATATTTGAGTAAAGGCAGGGAGGCACAATAGCCCTAGCAGGCCTGCCAGAAGTCCAGATTTGAAAAACACGCGCAAAAATAAAGAATTAGGATTACTATCGGCTGGCTTGCGCCAATGATTCGAATAGCCATTGATCAAAATCCGGGCCATGGGAGAGGAAAAAGATCTCCATGGGGAGAAAAAATAGCGGAACTCCGTCCCAAAGCATCTTTAGCGACTTGGCTTCCCACTTCACAATATCTTTCTCGCTGGTAAGCAAAACCCCATTGGCGCCCAAATTCCGCGTACGCTCTATCAACTTCTCTACGTCACGGGGGCGGTACCGATAATGGTCTGGGAATCGTACGGTATCCTCAAGCCGATAGGAGGATTCCACGTATTTTTCCATCGTAGAAGGCTCAGCCAAGCCGGAAAAAAGGATTACCCGGTTTTCATCTACCCAGCTCATCTTGGCACTAGCCGCTTTGGGCACACCATACTTAATGCTGCAAAAGAAAACGGGCGTGTTTGTAGAGGTGTATTTGTGAATAGCTGCTTTGTATTCCGCAATCGCTTCTTCGGGTAGGTCTTGAGGGCATTTGGTTACAATCACCGCATCGGCACGATGTGCCCCTTTTCTTGCCTCACGCAACCATCCCACGGGCATCACATGATCCTCGAAGAAAGGGCGCTCAAAGGTGGTGAGCATCAAATTGACCGTGCGGCCAATACGCCGATGCTGAAAGGCATCATCCAGGACCATGAGTTCCACACCGGGTCGGTCCAGGGTTAGGTGCTGGGCTGCCTCTGGCCGTTTTTCCCCTACCGCAATGGAGACCTTATGCCCATACTTGCGGTACATTTGATATACCTCATCGCCTAGAGTCAGAGCATTATCTTGGTCATTGGCCAGCCGGTATCCCCGGGTTTCCCGCTGGTAGCCCCTACTCAGCACGCCCAATTCGTATACCCGGCTCAGGCGCTCTATCAAATACTCTGTGAGGGGAGTCTTGCCCGTGCCCCCTACGGTGAGGTTGCCCACGGACACCACAGGGCGGGGCGGTTCATGCGTTTTGGACCATCCGCGGTCAAATGACGCATTTCGCAAACGCGTAACAGCATCATAAAGTACCGCAAGGGGCCAGTATTTACGATTTCGCATGAGTACCTTTTAGTGGTTTTTTACCTTTAGCCATCAAAATAGTATTAGGAATGTTGAAAATAAAAGACCTCACACAGTATTTAGATAAAGTTGTGCCGGCCGCCTATATGGAATCCTATGACAACGTAGGCCTATTGGTAGGCACTCCTGAGGCAGAAATTTCGGGAGTTCTGGTATCGCTAGACATGACCGAGGCCGTGATAGAAGAAGCCATAGCCGAAGGGTGTAATCTCATTGTGGCACACCACCCTATCATTTTCAAGGGGCTGAAAAGGCTAACCGGAAGCAACTACGTAGAGCGTACGGTTATGCTGGCACTGGAAAAAGGGGTGCGTTTGTACGCTGCCCACACCAATCTGGACAATCAGCATACGGGGGTCAACCGGGTGATTGCTGACCGATTGGGTTTACAACAACCCAGGATATTGGCCCCCAAGGCTCAAACTTTGCAAAAGCTGGTGACTTACATTCCTGAATCATCCACCCAAGAGGTAATGGACGCCGTACACCAGGCCGGTGCAGGACATATAGGCGACTATAGCCACTGTAACTTCCGGGTAACGGGCAAGGGTTCCTTTCTGCCTGGCGAAGGCACCAACCCTACCATAGGAGAGATAGGCAAGCCTGAGGTGGTCAATGAGGACCGGGTTGAGGTCATCTTCCCCATCCACCTACAAGGTAAGGTAGTGGCCGCCCTACAAAAGGCGCATCCCTATGAGGAAGTAGCTTATTATGTACATCCCACCGAAAATATAAATCAGGAACTAGGTGCGGGCATGATCGGCACTTTGCCAGAGCCTATGGAGGGAACCGCCTTTCTTGATTACCTGAAGGAGCGAATGGAATTGACCGCCTTGCGGCATACCCCACTCCCACCACGACCCATCAAAAAAGTGGCTGTTTGCGGGGGCTCAGGCAGTTTCCTCATCAAGGCCGCGCGCCGCGCAGGTGCCGACGCTTATGTGACTGCAGATGTCAAATACCACGAATTCTTTGATGCTGAGGAGCAAATGATGATCGCGGATATTGGACATTATGAAAGTGAGGTATATACAAAAGAGCTGTTGAAAAATATAATCCGCGAAAATTTTCCTAATATTGCGGTTCGTTTAAGCAAGGTGGTGACCAACCCCTTACGTTACTATTGATAATCCTTCTCTTTCTATGGATAATACCACAGTAGCTCAAAAACTTGAGGCACTAACTAAACTTCAGGCAATTGACTCAAAACTAGATGAACTTGTTAAGGTACGTGGAGCACTACCTGAGGAAGTTGCTGATCTGGAAGATGAAATTGCAGGGATTGGAACACGGCTAGACAATTTCGGTCAAGAAATTGATGCGTTGGAAGACGAAATCAAGAACAACCGGACCGCTATCAAAAATGCAGAGAAGCTCATTCAGAAGTACGAAGAGCAGGGAGCTGTTGGAAGCTAGCTTTGCTGAAGGTGGAGAGTACAGCGATCCGACGGTATGGGTAGAAGGCCGGGAG
>JBCBHI010000712.1:0-3372 GCA_038525885.1 Bacteroidota bacterium | reverse complement strand
GCAGCGAAATTAGCTTTGATTTGACGGGTAAGGTGTGCCTCAAGGTTCCTTTCTTGGGCTGGAAGTGTGTATCCTATTCCCACACCTTTGTGATTCCTTTGCCTGGCACTGAGAAAGTGGGCACCCTGGCGGAATCTCTGAGCGATGAGGCATTTGCCACGGCCTTGCTATTGGCAGCGCATGAGGACCATGGATGTAGCTGTAGCTGATTCCTGAAGTTGTAGAACTGAATGTAAGCCGCCTCCTACACTGGGAGGCGGCTATTTTACGTAGTAAGGTTGCACGTGGTATACGCCTATCGGGCCAGGCCGCATACACCCACCACGGCGAATAGGATGTAGGGCCTTTTGGAATCTCCTACGGCATTATTTGCAGTTAAAAATCCAAAAGGAGAGATCATACTTCTGTGTGCCCATTACCAAATGCATTTGCGTATCCACGCCATACAATTGATTGGCTGCGAACAAGGTACCTGCGGTAAACGATTCGGTGGCCTGGTAGCTATTGTGGTTCTCTTGCACGCCCGGAGTAAAATGGGTTCTGGGGCCGCTGCAACCCCCTCTGGCATACCAGCCCGACCAGGGTTGAGCCCGGATGCTCTCCATATTCCAGGGAGTAAATGTAAGGCTAAGGCGTAGGTTGATGGCCTGAGTGCCCTTCATGAATATGTACTGAAAGCCAAACAGGGTAAAGTTGTAGATGTACCCCCTACCAATCAGGAATTGGTTGGTATTGTGGGCCGATACCCTTTGGTCAGACTTCCAGGTGATACAACAGTCCTCACCATTACGACTATTCTCCATAGGGCGGCTTCCTTCTTCGGAGGTGATGCCCTCGTCAGTAAAGGTGAACAGCTGGCCCTGTACCCTCACCTGGCCGTCGGCATTTAGAGTGGCTTGCAAAGCCGGGGATTTTACCGCGCTAGCGTCGGGCAGGCTTTCCAAATCATAGTCGCCAGCAAAGTAAGCCGCCTGTATACTCTTGCGCTGGCTTAGGAAGCCAGCAAATTGGTTTTCGAAATCCGCCAGCAAGGGGAATGCTTCCTCCGTGTCACCACTTGCTTGCTCGTTCTCGGCCTCCACTAGAGCAGTAATCGTACTGGCGTAGATCTCCTCGGTGTCGAAGCTCAGCATTCCGTCCACTACGGAAATGCCCTCTGTGCTCAGCCCTCCGGCGGTCAGGCCCTGGCCCCCACCAGACCCTAGCGAGAGAATTTCTACTTCTTCTGGGTTGGACTGGCACCCCAAAGTACCCAAGCTGATAAGTGCAGTTAACAGAGCAAAAAGATGTAATCTTTTCATGATAAAGTATCAGGTTTTTTATGTGTTTGGGGAGATGACGGGGCAGCCAGAAGTTTTTCCCGAAGACGAGGGAAGTTTTTTTCCCAGGGTCGGGAAGGAGAAGGGTCGCCGTAGAATTAGGCGGTGTGGATAGGGGGGCACATGGGGGGCACGCTGTAGGGGATCGTTTCATGAAACGACCCCCTAAAGCAATTACCTCATCCTACCCGCTGGGCCTGGATAAGCTTGGGCACCTGGGATACCACAATACCCAGCAAGATCAGGGCGCCGGTATAGGCGTGGTAAGGGTACAGCGTCTGCTGTAAGAAGATGGCGCTGAGGGCCGTAGAAAGCGGTACCAGGTTGATGAAGATTCCGGCCCGGTCGGCCCCAATAAGCGTAATGCCCTGGTTCCAGGACAGGTAGGCTACCGTAGTACCTAGCACCCCGATACCTAGTGCAGATACCCAGAAGGGCCCGGTGTACGCCAAGGGTGTTGGGGCCGACGTAAAGGCTAGGGCAATGGCAAAACACACCAAGCTTACGCCCTGCGTCAGCAGGGTAAAATGGACGTTGGAAAGGGCTCCTTTGTACTGCTTCACCCACACGTTTTGGAAGGCGAATACCAGGTTGGCGAGGAAAATAAACAGATCCCCCTTGTTGAGCTGAAAGGTGGCCAAGGCGCCCAGGTCTCCCTTTACCAGCAGCAGGGCCACGCCCGCCAGGGAAATAGCCGCACCCAGCATCTGATACCGCCGGATGGGCGTCTTGAGGATCAGCGCAGACGCAAAAAGCGTGGTAACGGGGTTGAGCGCTACAATGAGGGCGGCATTGATGGGCGAGGTGTACCGCAGGCCCAGGAAGAAGAACAGATTGAAGGCGAAGACCCCAATAGTACCCACCAGCAGTACTCCCTTACGGCTTACCGTATGCCAGCGCAGTTGGCGCAGCGTAGGCAAGGCTATCAGTAGCAGCGACAGCCCCGATACGGCGTACCGCCAAAAGGCAGCCTCTACAAAGGAAACTTCCTGTAGCATGTAGGTCGCAAAATGGAAATTGAGCCCCCAGCAGGCAGCGGCCACAATGAGTACTAGGGTAGCTTTCACAAGCAGAATTGGGTTACAGGTACTTCACTCCTTCTCCTCCGGCCTAGCGTTTCTCAGGGTTACAACAAAGTTGAGCGGGAATCATCCCCTTGCAGGCATTTTTCTTCTACCTGGTCTTTTCTCGGACACACCCCAATGCCACGCCAAGTGCGGGGTGTAAACACCAATTTCCCAATCAAGCTCTCTGGCTCAAGCCCAAAAATATCCGTAGTATAGGCATGAAATAACCTACCTAATATGACCACTCCAACAACTATCCTCCTGATCCTTTCCCTGGCGTCCCTTTTCACCGCCATTGCGGCTTTACTACTATTGCGGAACCAAAGAGCACCCAATGCATCCCTGACCGCGCTTCCAGAAATTCTCAATCAACACTACCTGCAGCGGAGCCTCTCCCAAACGGGTACCGACGGAGAAACCTACACAGATGTGAAGACGCTAAAACACGCCACCCTGGCACAGCACGGCTACGGAAAGGATAAAAGCTGGGCCGAGGTATTGGAAAGTTTCCACCCAAAAAGTACTGAAGCTACCCCAGAGAATGCTATGGCCTACAGCTTATCTATGGGTATGGAGCAGGTGGGCATGTTGCTCACCAGTGGAGCCATTCCACTCCTGCCCACTTTTCAGCTGGCGGGGATACAGCTAGCCACGGACTGGAGTCTGTGCCATCCTGTGGTGAGTCAAAAGCTGCGGGAAGAAAAGGCCCTCACCTTCGCCAACCAGCCGGACGTAGCCCTGCACCGCGTACATGCCGAATGGGCCGGGCTAGTGGCTTATTTTATGGTGCAACAGCAGTTTGCGGGGTCCTTCGTAGAACAACTCAAGCAGGCTTATCAGCAGCAGTACCCCGATCCCAAAAAACGACTGCAACTACTCAATCTCAGTTTGCAAACGCTTATGCCGGCAGCCACACGGGCGGAAATCACTCGTTGGGTGGGCTTTTTTTAACCCGGAATATGCACTAGGAAATCTATTGCGAAGCT
>JBCBHI010000711.1:0-3374 GCA_038525885.1 Bacteroidota bacterium | reverse complement strand
GTGGGGCTTCCGTAGAGGATGCGGCCACCATGCAAATCCTCCTCTTTTATCCGGGGTAGCCCCAAATCCTCGGGTAAAAGAAGAGGATTTGCATGGTGGGGCTTCCGTAGAGGATGCGGCCACCATTTTCAAAGACATATTGGAAGGCAATGGAACTGAGGCACAGAACGCCGCAGTGATTGCCAATGCTGGACTGGCCCTGTATTGCGGGAAGGGTTGGTCTTTGGAGGATAGTATAGCCGCTGCGAAGGAGAGTCTGGAAAGCGGCAAAGCGCTTGGCACCTTCAAAAAACTTTTAGAATTATCTGCAAACTAAAAACTCGGTCACAGACCCATGGCAACGATCTTAGACGAGATTATCGCGCACAAAGAAAAAGAGGTAGCTGACATGATGAGTCTCTTTCCTGAAAAGCTTCTGGAAAAGAGCACCTACTTCGACACTCCGATAGTCTCGATGAAAAAATATCTCACTGACCCGGAGCGGACGGGGATCATCGCGGAATTCAAACGGAAATCTCCCAGCAAGGGTGTAATCAATGATTCGGCCAAGGTAGAACGGACTACCATTGGGTATATGCAGGCGGGGGCTTCGGCGCTGTCGGTGCTTACGGATACCGAATATTTTGGTGGTGCCAACCAGGATTTGATGACCGCTCGCAAGTTCAATTTCTGCCCTATTCTGCGGAAAGACTTCGTGGTGAGCAAGTACCAGATCAAGGAGGCGAAATCGATAGGTGCAGATGTAGTGCTGCTGATTGCTGCAGCGCTCACTCCTGACCGCTTGCAAGAGCTGGCTGCTTATGCTAAGGAACTGGGCCTAGAGGTACTGATGGAGGTACATGATGAGGATGAACTGAAGTTCAACCTGCACGACGAGGTGGACATGATTGGGGTGAATAACCGGAACCTGAAGACCTTTGAAGTGAGCCTGGAGACTAGCAAGCGTTTGGCTTCCTTGATTCCTGATAAGTATGTAAAGGTGGCTGAAAGTGGCTTGAAAGGGCCAGATGATATTGTGGAGTTGAAGAAGCATGGTTTCCAGGGCTTTTTGATTGGGGAGACTTTCATGGCGAATGGCCGTCCTGACCGTGCTGCTGATCGGTTTATTCAGCGGTTGAGAGATCTGGGATAGTAGAATACAGAACACAGAAATCAGAATACAGGTTAATGTTGAAGCTTTAAATGAGTAACAACTACAAGCCTATTGATTCTGATTTTATTACCTCATTAATATCGCCTCTTGTACCGATAGCGACTATGAAGATTAAAGTGTGTGGCATGCGAGAACCGGATAATGTGGCGAATGTAGCGATGCTGCAGCCGGACTATCTGGGGTTTATTTTCGCAGAAAAGTCGCCCCGCTATGTGCCAGAGGATATGGATATCGCCTTGGCTGATCCAGATATTCCTCAAAGGGTAGGGGTGTTTGTGAATGCCGAGTATGAGGCGATTATTGAGAAGGTGAAGAACTACGGGTTACAGGTAATACAACTGCACGGAGACGAAACTCCCGCTCTGGCGAAGGCATTGCGTGCCTACGGCCTGAAGGTTTGGAAGGTGTTTGGTATAGGAAAGGACGGGTTTGATTTTAGCCAACTCGAGCCCTTTCTACCTGCAGTAGATGCATTCTTGTTTGATACCAAGGGGGCGGCTCGTGGAGGTAATGGCGTAGCTTTTGACTGGGGTGTTTTGGAAAACTATCCTTATGAGAAACCTTTTCTGCTAAGCGGTGGGGTAGACTTGGAGAATTTAGCCGAACTCCCCCGGTTGAAGAATTTGCCGCTGATGGGTATAGATGTGAACAGCAAGTTTGAGCTTGAGCCTGCCTACAAGGATGTAGAAAAGCTGTCAAAGCTTTTTGAACAGGTGAAGGGTAGAAACTGGCGGATCACGGAACACTAAGAAATTGACGAGGTACGAATGACGAAACTGCGTGCCTATATAGTATTTAATTAATGAGATGGTGAGGGAATAGGAATGGGGTAGGATCCCGGTTCCTGGTGCCTCAATCCAAGAACATTACAGATATGCAATACGGAGTAGACGAACGTGGGTATTATGGCAAGTTTGGCGGGGCATACATCCCTGAGATGCTGTACCCCAACATAGAGGAGTTGAGAGAAAATTACCTGGATATCATCTCAGAGCCAGGTTTTCAAGAGGAGTTTCAGATGCTGTTGCGGGACTACGTGGGTCGTCCTACGCCGTTGTATTTCGCCAAGCGCCTGAGCGATAAGTATGGGGCTAGTATCTATCTGAAACGAGAAGATCTCTGCCACACCGGAGCGCACAAGGTGAACAACACAATCGGTCAGATTATCCTGGCTAAGAAACTGGGTAAGAAGCGCATCATTGCCGAGACCGGAGCGGGACAGCACGGTGTAGCCACGGCTACAGTGTGTGCACTGATGGGCCTACCCTGTACGGTGTACATGGGGGCCATAGATATGGAGCGCCAGAAGCCGAACGTAGAGCGGATGCGCATACTTGGGGCGGAGGTGAAGCCTGCCGAAAGTGGTAGCAAGACGCTGAAGGATGCTACCAATGAGGCCATGCGTGCCTGGATCAACAACCCCACGGATACTCACTATATCATTGGCTCAGTAGTTGGGCCGCATCCTTACCCGGATATGGTGGCGCGGTTCCAAAGCGTGATCAGTGAGGAGATTCGCTGGCAGTTGAAAGAGAAGGAAGGCCGGGAAACGCCCGATTATGTGGTGGCCTGCGTAGGCGGTGGTTCCAATGCTGCTGGTGCGTTCTATCATTTTCTAAATGAAGAAGGCGTGCGCCTGGTGAATGTGGAAGCCGATGGTATGGGACATGCCACCGGGAAGTCTGCTGCCACCTCTATTTTGGGTAAGGAGGGCATTTTGCACGGTAGCCGTACGCTGCTAATGCAGACCGAAGACGGACAGGTAGTGGAGCCCTATAGCATTAGCGCAGGATTGGACTACCCAGGGATTGGACCGATGCACGCGCACTTGTTTGATACCCAACGTGCTGACTTTTATAGTGTAACGGATGAAGAGGCCATGAAAGCCTGTGTGGAAGTTTCTCGGCTGGAGGGAATTATTCCTGCCATAGAAACAGGCCACGCCTTTGGTGCTTTGTCCAAAATGGAACTGAAGTCTTCGGATGTAGTGGTAGTCAACCTTTCCGGTAGAGGAGATAAGGATTTGGCTACGTACATCAAGTGGGGAGGATATTAAGTCAGATTTGAGTTGGGAGTGTGAGTACTGAGGGGTGGATCAGAAAAATAGAATAAGGACATAAGAATCAAGATTTGAGAACCTAAGGCAAAAAGTAGAAGATGAGCGCATAAAGCTGTCTTGTGTCTTTTGTCTTGTGTCTTTCGTCTCATTATGAACCGATTA
>JBCBHI010000710.1:0-3375 GCA_038525885.1 Bacteroidota bacterium | reverse complement strand
CCTAAATATTCTAGCGTGGTAGCTTTGAATAGGCTGGATTCTTGAGTAGAAAAAGAAGGTAAGGCTATGGAGAACTGTTTAAACGCCTCTCCAAAATTCTTCGAATGATTTTCCTTGAAACCCCATAGGAAATGAAAGAGCCCTACCTTCTCCTCCCAATCATTTTGCTCGGCAAGGGCTATTCCTTCCAAAATAGCCGATTGGGCTTCCTCCTTGTTGGTGGTTACCGTAAGCCTTGCCACCTGTTCCAGGATTTCGATTCGGGAAACTTCGTCCTGTTCATACTTCAAAACGACCCGCAGGCTATCCAATACATCAGCATAGCTCAGGCTGCAAACCAAGGCACAACAAGTAAGTACTATGATTTTTTTCATGATTTGAAGCGGTTTAATGCCCCATTTGACATGGGGCAGTTAGGTTTATCCAATCGGCGGAATAGGAGGATCGTTAGGCCCACCACCAGATGAGCTTGATGAGCCTGAGCCCGTACCTCCTGTATTACCTGCCAAAAGGGTTTTCAATTGTTCAGATTGAATGATTTCCCAACCTGTGCTTGATTCAATTTTTACATTTTTCATGATAACAAAACGTTTGATTTTCCCGAAGTTACCGAATCGGTTCCATCTAATTGTCTCATTACCAATGAACTAATACATACTTTAGAGTCTGGCATGCAGACTTCTAAAATACAATAAATGCATAGTGCAGATACAACCTAGTTCCAGATAAGTGGCCTCTATTGTCCATAAACTCGGGTTTTCAGATGATGAGATCCTGTTGATATTCTTGCAAATCTCTCAATTTGGAGAGCTCATGCACTTACTGGATTTGTGACAAAAGTCAAAACTTGGTTTTTCTACTATATCCTACATTCCTGGGTGCTCCACTTTTGGAAGGGTTCAATACCCAATTGATAGTCACCCGGCAATGGGAATATTGATGAACCGAAGCGCCTACAGGGTTCGTGAACTTAATAGAGTACGTTGAGGGCGTCTTCCAAGGCTTGCATACGCTTGTCTAGCTCAGGCCAGTGCGTGGCATTCGCCTCTGCTTTAGCCTTATGCCGCATGGCTTTGCGGTGCATTACATATATGCCTACAGCTGCCAACAGCAGTATGGCCACAATGGCTACCCACCAATATTGCCGTTCGGCAATTCTTGCTTCTTGAATATCCATCACTTCCAACTGCGCCTGGGCTGCCATCACCTCATATACTTGGCGTACTTGTTCCTTTTCGAATTCCGCTAGTTGGTAACTGGTCTCAATCCCGTTACGCCTTCTTTCGGTTTTCAAGGCCAAATCTATGAGGCCCAGTTTTTCTAAACTTTCGCTTCGTAAGTCAAAAGCATGGATAAGCTGTTCTGGATCTACCGCATTAGGATCAATATCTTCGATAGAATGGGTAAGCTGAGCTACCGCCTCAAAATCTTCTTGAGCCAGGGCCAGGTTGGCCTGGTTATTCATGGAAATCAATAAGTAGTTAGTTTCCCCGCTCAAAGTATGGGCTCCTGCACTCTGATTGTAATACCTTTTGGCTTGTTCCAAATTGCCTTTATGCTCCTCTATTTGGCCCAAATTGTTCAGGCACATGCCACGCAGAAAGTCCGCATTGTGCTGATCTTGCGCCTGGCTCAGCACCGCTAAATATTGAGACCTGGCGCTTTCCCAATCTCCGTTTTTTCTCAGCACCTCCCCCAAATCAATTTGGCAAAGTAGGATGCTTGATTTCTCCCCTAGCCTCTTATAATACCCCAAAGCAAGAAGGAGCGCGTTTTCAGAGGCAGAGTAGTTTTCAGATTCAGACAGAATCCTACCCAACTCGTGTTGGGAGCTAGCGGCCAAAGACCAGTCCTCTAATTCTATGGCCAGGGCTAGGGATTTGTTGAGTAGTTGGTTGGCAGATTCATAATCACCCTGCTTTCTCAGATAGAACCCCAAGGCGGAGTTGGACATGGCCAGGATCAATGGGTCTCCTTCTGACTCTGCCCATAGTTTGGCATGGGCGTACTGTTTGTAAGCCTCTAGAGAATTGTTGTTTTGGTGATAGTAGTAGCCCTTTAAATAGAAGATTTTGGGCAGCAGGGCATATAATGTGTTTTGAATAGCGATGGTTTCTGCGCTCTCAATGACAGGCATAAATTCTTCTTCGCTGGCATAGACTAGCTCACGCGCCAGCAGATATTGGGTTTTGATGATGGAGTCAGGATCCTCTTCATAGGCCAATACCACTCGTAAACTATCGATGGTGTTGGCCTGGACAGAAACTGAATATCCCAAAACCGCCAGAAGTACTATGACTTTTTTCATAACACATGTGGAAGAAGGCTGCTATTGCCAAATGAAATAGCAGCCTGTCTATTAAATACTATTATTGAGGTGGAGGAGGGGGAGGAGGTCCACCTTGGGAGCTTTGGCCTCCGCCTCCGCCTCCGCCGCCAGTGGTAGATTCCTGGTTTCCACCATTCACCTCTTTCAATTGTTTAGGCTGAATAATTTCCCAGCCTGTCCACGATTCGTTTTTTACATTTTTCATGGTAACTAAACGTTTGGTTTTCCCGAAGTTACCCAATCAGACTAACCTAATCGGTTCATTACCAATCGACTATCAGAAGGTTTAGAACCTAGGATAGAGACAACTAAGATACAATAAATGCATAGTGATGATACAACCTTGTTCCTGATAAATGGCCTCTACTGTCCATAACTAAAGGATTTTACTGGATGAAAACGGTGGCAAATCGCAGGAAAACGGCTGTAAACGGGAGGATTGAGAATCTAAAGTGACTTATGAAAAAAGTTAAAAAAATTTATGAACGGAGTCATGAATTAGACTCCAAAGTGATTATTCCTTCTCAAAACTTCCGCTCATCGTGATTTTACACCAAAGGTTATTTTTATCAGCTTCGCTGCCAATTGATTACTTTGTGCATATGAAAAACCTGCTACTTCTCATTTCTCTCACCGCAGCACATCTTTGCCTAGGTCAGTCTACTATTAACCGACAAAATGTAACCATTGCCCGGGATACTTATGGAGTGCCCCACATTTTTGGAAATACCGATGAGGAGGTAGCCTATGGCCTGGCTTGGGCTCATGCAGAGGATGATTTTGAGACTACTCAGCTCACTTTATTGGCCGGCAAGGCCATGCTGGGTAGGCACTTGGGTATGGACGGTGCCCCGATTGATTTCATTGTGCAGTGGCTGCGGGCGCGCGAAAGGGTGGAAAGCCACTACCGTACAGATGTATCTGAAGAATACCAGGCTATTGTAAAGACCTACGCGGCGGGAGTAAATGCCTATGCCGAGGCACTTCCTCAGGATGTGCCTCGGCGGGAGTAAATGCCTATGCCGAGAGATCGGACGACGTCGTGT
>JBCBHI010000709.1:0-3377 GCA_038525885.1 Bacteroidota bacterium | reverse complement strand
TACTCAGTGATGTTTCACTCCATAGATTTTGTAGGGCGCAACGGCTGGGGATTGGTCGAGGACATCTTCAAACAACGGTGGTTTCGGCGTGAATTCACCGCCGGGTATACTCACCTACCTCGGCAAATCCAGTTCCCAAGTGCCACCACCAGCCAAACCCTCAATTTCTTTTGGCTGGATGCGAACGGAACCGTGGCTATTGGTCCCTACTACCGTCCTATGCAACTGACACTGGGAGCGACCCTCCGCTTTTGGGCAAATCCATCTACGCTTAATTCTGGCCTGACAGGCCTGCTTACTAGCTCAGACGAGATTTCCGAGAGCATGCTATCCGTATACGCGAAATTCCGTCTGTTGCAGCATTTTCAGTAAGGCTGAGATGGGACTTGACCCTGCACCGTAGGTCAGCTTCTACCGACGTTTTGAAGATTGAGGCAGGTAGCTAACCTGCCGCCCTTTTATCTACGGCCTTTGGACCGCCCTCCACCTTTCTTACCCCCACGGCTTCCTCCACTAGCACGCCCTTTGGCGTTTCCTCTGCCACGGGCTTGCTGACGTGGATTCTCATGAGGCCGTTTCTTTTTCACGTGAAAGGCCCCTTTGAAGGTCGGGTCTTCTTTACGCTTTTGCGTATCGATTTCCCGGGCAATATCAATCAGCTCCTGCTTCTCTGTAGGAGGCACCTCCACCGCAGACGGTACCTTTCCCCGGGGGATTACCATACGAATCAACTCCTCTATCTTCCCGATATGGTAGATTTCGCCAGGATGCGCAAAGGACAGCGCTTCCCCTACGGCAAAAGCCCTCCCGGTCCGGCCAATCCGGTGTACGTAGTCCTCATGAATCCAGGGGATGTCGAAATTGATGACGTGACTCACCTCCTTCACATCAATGCCTCGCGCACTCACATCCGTAGTAACCAGCACTCGGGTTTCGCCCTCTTTGAAATGCTCCATGGCATTGATCCGGGCGTTCTGATCCTTGTTGGCATGAATCACCCGAATATCCCCCTCTGAGCGGCGGGTAAGGAACTTGTACAGGTCGTTGGCAGACTTTTTTGTCCGGGTAAAAATCATCACCCGATGAAAGGCCTCTTGGTCTTGGAGTAGATGCTCCAACAAGTTCACCTTGGTTTTGAAGTTGGGCACTTCGTATACCACCTGGGCCACCGTTTCGGCAGCGGTAGCCTGCGGGGCTACTTCTACCCGCTCCGGAAACTCCAGAAACTCATGGCTTAGGGTCTCCACTGCCGGAGGAAAAGTGGCCGAAAACAAGAGGTTTTGCCTTTTCACCGGGATCTTCTCTAGTATCTGCCGGATCTGTGGCATAAAACCCATATCCATCATCTTGTCCGCCTCATCCATCACCAGGTATTTCAAGGGCTTGGTAACGATGTAACCTTGGCGGTAGATATCCAGAAAGCGACCCGGGGTAGCCACAATCAGGTCCACGCCTGGCTCCAGGGCTTCAATTTGTGACTTGGCTCCCTTACCCCCGTACAAAGCCACCACACGCAGGTCCATGTAAGCGCATAGCGCCTGGGCGTTCTCCTCTATCTGCATCACTAGCTCCCGGGTGGGAGCCAGCACCAACCCACGAGGAGCAGTTCCTTGGGCGTATTTCAGCTCATAGAGCATAGGCAGTAGAAAGGCCGCCGTTTTGCCCGTACCCGTCTGGGCAATACCCAGAACATCGTGCCCGGCTTGCACCAACGGAATGGCTTTTTGCTGAATAGGAGTTGGCGCCGTGTACCCCATATCGGCCACTGCGTTCAGCAACTGCTTATTCAGTTTAAAATCCTCGAAATTGTCAATAACTTGCCCCATCCAGACCCAAATATGCTATGAAAACCCTGATTGCGAACGCAAATATAGTGAATGACGGAGCGGTTGTATCCGGCGACGTACTGATTGATGGTCAGCGGATAGCGGCGGTAGGTGGCGACCTGGCCAGCCAGCCGCACGACCAGGTCATAGATGCTCAAGGCAAACACTTGTTTCCGGGTTGTATCGATGATCAGGTGCACTTCCGGGAGCCAGGCCTCACCCATAAGGCCAACATCCGGACGGAAAGCCGGGCTGCAGTAGCGGGAGGGGTTACTTCCTTTATGGAAATGCCCAATACCGTACCTCAGGCACTCACGCAAGAACTGCTGCAAGACAAGTACGATATCGCCAGCCGTGATGCCCTGGCCAACTACTCTTTCTTCATGGGGGCCAGCAATGACAACCTGGAAGAGGTACTGAAAACCGACCCCAAATCGGTGTGCGGGATCAAGGTATTTATGGGGTCTAGCACAGGCAACATGCTGGTAGATCAGGACAGCACGCTGGAAGGGATATTCAGCCAGGCTCCTATGCTCATTGCCACGCACTGCGAATATGAGCCCATCATCCGGGCCAACTCAGAGAAAGCCCGTAAGGAGTTTGGCGAGGAGGTACCCATTGCCCAGCACCCCATCATCCGGAGTGAGGAGGCCTGCTATGCTAGCAGCAGCCGTGCTGTGGCCTTAGCCAAGAAACACGGGGCCCGCTTGCACATCTTGCACATCAGCACCGCCAAAGAGCTAGAACTATTCGATAACTCCATCCCTATGGAGGAAAAGAAGATCACCGCTGAGGCATGTATCCACCACCTATGGTTTTCGGATGAGGACTATGCAGAAAAGGGCACCCATATCAAGTGGAATCCTGCGGTGAAAAAGGCCAGAGACCGGGACGCCATCTTCCAGGCGGTACTAGACAACCGCATTGATGTAATTGCCACCGACCATGCACCGCATACCTTGGACGAAAAGGCCAACACCTACTTCCAAGCCCCCTCAGGTGGCCCGCTGGTGCAACACAGCCTCGTGGCCATGCTAGATTTCTACCATCAAGGCAAAATCAGCCTGGAGATGATTGCGGAGAAAATGGCCCATGCCCCTGCCCGCATGTTCCAAATAGTGGATCGGGGCTACATCCGCGAGGGGTATTTTGCGGACTTGGCTCTGGTAGACTTAGAACGCCCCTGGACGGTACACCGGGACAACGTACTGGCCAAGTGCGGCTGGTCACCTTTCGAAGGTCACCAATTTAAAAGCGAAGTGGTCAACACCTGGGTGTCAGGGCATATGGCTTGGGCAGACGGGCATGTACAAGAAGGCCCAGCGGGAATGCGCATGACCTTTGACCGATAAACTTTACCAGAGAATATTTACCGTGAATTCGGACGCAATTGTGCGTCCAGAATAGACCTGAATTGCTCACTTTCGGTTTCAAAAAAAACCTGAGGGCTAACTCCCACCGTTTTCCGAAAGTCATGGTTGAAGTGCGCCGGATCAAAATAATCGAAATGATAGGCAATCTCGGCCAGCACCTTCTCTGGTTGACGGAACT